>JAKPUV010001166.1 GCA_029554925.1 Candidatus Hydrogenedentota bacterium
CCTGTGGAATCTTGTCCGGAAGCGGTGGGCCAATGGGCTTTTCAATCTGCTGTCCTTTGCGCTCTGCGTCTGCGTGGCGGTCGCCGGGTTCATTCTCCTTCTTCCCCTCCTTTTCTTTGGACCGAGCGAGGACGGATTCGCGGACCGGCTCAGCCTGCCGGAGGGGGTGGCCCTGGCCGAACCGGAGCCGGAACTGGTTCCAGGTTTCGGGGCGGGAGTGGGGCAGACCGGGGAGGTGGACGGATATCAGGCGGCCCTGCTGGCCGCGTTGGACGCGCCCGGGGGGGATGACCCGACGGTCACCGGGAGCATTGAATCCCTGGCACGGCTGCACCGGGAACACCCGGACCTCCTGATGCGCCACCTGGCAACGAGCTGCGCCTGGCGCGTTTTTGAGGAGAACGGCGCTCGGTTCGCCACGCGGCGCTGGCGGATCGGCGGCCAATGGACGCCAAACTTGCACGGATACTACGGCGGGCATGATTTGGACATGTGGGACGAGTCCGGCATACGGTCTTTTCAGACGCGCCTCGCCATAGGCCTGTCCGGCGTGCCGTCGGTCTCCGCTCCAAAGGGAAGCGCCGCCTCCCGCGCCGCCGTCTCGCTGGTTCTGCGCGCCATGGGCGCGGGGAAGGGCGGGAAGAACGGGGAGGACGGAATCACTTGGATCGAGGCGGGAGAGACAAAGAAGGCGGCCCTTTCCTTCAAGATGCGCCATCCCGACAGTCTGTGCATTGTCAAGTCCGAAGGATTAACCGTTGAGATCTTTGAGCGGACGGATGTTGCGGAACGGCGTTTAACCCGTGCGGCGCTGGCGCAAATGGAGGCGGAATTCTCGGCGGTGGCGGAAAATCCCGCATGGGAGACTGCGCGCGCCGCCCTTCCCGCCGAGAGCGCGCGGAAAGGCGGGCCTTTCCTCTCCCTGCGGAAATCCTTTCAGCCCGGGATATACGTTTCCGTGCTGCGGGTGAACCCCGGAGAGCCGGGCATGGTGTATCTCAAAGCGTTCGAGATGACCAAGGGGACGCCGCTTTCCGAGAAAACGCTGCGCGGGGACACCAACGAGTGGGTGGGGTGGTCCGACGACCCCGAAGAGACCTTTCTCTCGACGGCCCAGATCACCATCAGCGAGGGCGACTGGGGCCGTCCCTACGGCGCGCGCTTCGAGGTGTGGTTCGTGCCCGACAACGGCGGCCCGGAGCGCAAACTGCTTGAAAAGGCGTACAAGATCGAAGGCTGGCAGCGCTGAAGACCGGAAGCTCCCCGGAAGACCCGTCCCGCGAGCCCGGCCCTTCCCCTTTAAGACAGCGTCCGTCTTTTGACCCCCGGGGGGAAACGTGACACAATACCCTTCGAGTCTTCGGACCAACCACAAGGAACCTGCCATGAGGAAACGCGCGCTGACGTCCGTCGGGCTGTTGCTGCTGTTTGCCGTGTTCGGAACGCTGGGGTGCTCGCCCGCCGCGCCGCCCGCCCCCCCGGCGGCGAAGACCCCCGCCGCCGCCCCGGCGGCCCCCGCCGCGCCCCCGGCGCAGGAGGCCGCCCCGGCCCCCGCCCCGGCCGCGGAGCCCGCGCCGGGCGCGACGCTCTACCGCGACACCTGGGGGGTGCCGCACATCTACGCGGACACGCTGGCGGAGGCGGCCTTCGCGGCGGGCTACGCCCAGGCGGAGGACCGCCTGCAGGACCTCTACATCAACGTGCGCATGGCCACGGGCCGGCTGGCGGAGGTGGCGGGCAAGGACGTGCTGCCCATTGACCTGCGGATGCGCCTGGTCGCCAACGCCGAGCGCTGCGAGGCGTACTGGGCGACGGCGCCGGAGGAGGTGCGCGCGCTGGGCGACCGGTTCATGGACGGCGTGAGGGCGTTTCTCGCGGAGCACCCGGACCGGCAGTCCCCCGTTGCGGTGGAGCTGCACGGCTGGCAGTGCCTGGCCGTGGCGCGCACCATGATCTTCAACTGGCCCCTCGACCAGATCCAGGAGGAGCTGGAGAAGAAGGGCGACGCGCCGCCGTTCAGCTCGAACTCCTACGCCGTGGCCCCGGCGCGGTCGGCGGACGGCACGGCGATCCTCATGACGGACCCGCACCTGACCTGGGAGGGCATGGCGGTGTTCACGGAGGCCCGCATGCACGCCGCCGGGCTGGACATGGCCGGTTTCTGGCTCGTGGGCACGCCGCTGCCCGTGCTCGGGCACTCCGCGCACGTCGCCTGGGCCTGCACCACCGGCGGGCCCGACACGTCGGACGTGTACATGGTCAAGCTCAATCCGGAGAACCCGCTCCAGTACCAGTACGAGGGGCAGTGGAAGGACTTCGGCGTCCGCAAGGCGACCATCAACGTGCTCGGCGGCGACCCCGTGGAGATGACTTTTCTTGACTCGGTCTACGGCCCCGTGTGGGAGGAGCCAGACCCCGCCAAGGGGGTCGCCTACTGCGGCGCGAGCCGCTACATCGAGTCCATGGGGCTTCTGGAGCAGTCGCTTGCCATGGTGCGCGCCACGTCCTGCGCGGAGTTCCGCCAGGCGCTGGGCATGTTTGAGTTCATGGAACAGAACATCTCCTTCGCCGACACGGCGGGCCACATCGCCTACCTGCGCAACGGCTCGGTGCCCGTGCGGCCCGAGGGCGTGAACTGCGCGGTGCCGATCCCCGGCGGCATGGAGGCGACCCGCTGGCAGGGCTTCCACGGGCTGGACGACCTGGTGCAGGTGCTGGACCCGCCGCAGGGCTACTTCCAGAACTGCAACTGCAGCCCGGCGGTCATGATGCGCGACTCGCCCATGACGGCGGACAAGTACCGCGACTACATTTACAACGTGTCCTGGGACAAGCAGTCCCCGCGCGGCGCGCGGCTGCTCCAGCTGCTCGACGCGGACGACTCCGTCACGCGCGAGGAGGCCATGGCCTACACGCTGGACGTGTACGACCTGATGGCCAAGCCCTGGCAGCAGGCGCTGAAGGCCGCGGCCGACGCGGCGGCGGCGCCGCTTGACGCGGAGACGGCCAAGGCCGTGGCGGACATCCTCGCGTGGAACGGGGAGTTCACCAAAGACAGCGCCGCCGCGCCGGTGGTCAAGTTCTGGCGGCTGAAGTGCGAGAGCCGGGTGGACATCGCGGCCATCGCCGACGGCGCGCCTCTGGGCGCGGAGGACCAGGCGAAGCTGCTGGCCGGGCTCCGCGAGACGCTGGACGAGATGAAGGCGAAGTACGGCACCCTGGACGTGAAGTGGGGAGACATCAACCTGATCGGCCGGGGCGGAAAATTGTTCGCCTGCGACGGCGCGGATTTCGGCGGCGGGCCGGGCGGCAAGAACCGCACCCAGACGCCGATGGTTGTCGGAGTGTCGGAGGACCCGAAGGACTCCGGGAAGTTTGTGGCCCGCAAGGGGTCCAGCACGCTGATGATCTCCTTCCTCAACGGGGACGGGGTGGATTCCTACAGCCTCGTGGCCTGGGGCCAGAGCGCCGACCCGGCGTCGCCCCATCATGTGGACCAGGCGGAGAAGCTGTACTCCCAGCGGAAATTCAAGCCCACCTGGTTCCGGAAGGACGACCTCCTGAAGAACGTGGCGTCGGAGAAGGCCCTGCGTCCGTGACGCAAACCGCATGCGCCGCTCCGGCGGCGCGGGAGAGA
>JAKPUV010001181.1 GCA_029554925.1 Candidatus Hydrogenedentota bacterium
ACTGTGCTATCATGAAAATCATTGACCGGAAGGGACCCGCATGGACGCCGCCGATTTCCGTTTTGACAGCCCTTGGGGCCCCATCTACGGCTATTTCTCCGCCCTGGGCCTCCAGACCCTGTGCCTGCCCGATCCCCGCCGGCCCCTCGCCCCCTACATGCTCCACTCCCGGCACAACCGCGTCTGGGGAAAGCGCCTCGAAGCCCTCTTCGCCGACTACTTCGCCGGGGTCATCGTGGACTTCCGCGAAGTCCCCCTCGACTGGGCCGGCGGCACGCCCTTCCAGCGCGCCGTCTGGACCGCCGCCCGCGACCTGCCCTGGGGGCGGACCGTCTCCTACGGCGAACTCGCCCGCCGCATCGGCACTCCCGGCGCGGCAAGGGCCGTCGGCGCCGCCCTCGGGGCCAACCCCACCGCCGTCGTCGTGCCCTGCCACCGCGTCCTCGCCGCGAACGCCGCCCTCGGCGGCTTCAGCTGCGGCCTCGACTGGAAACGGCGGCTCCTTACGCTGGAGGGCGTCCCGTTCAAGGAATGACGGGTCCCGGCATGCCCGCCCCATCCGACCGATCGGTCAGACGGGTCGGACTTGTCGGACTGGTCAGACTCGTCCGACACGTTCCACCTGACACTATCTTCGCAGTTGATTCTGGACACAGCAACAGACCAGAATGCGGTTCATAGAGGCAACGGCGACTCCGCCTTTTGAAAGGTGTCCGGCATGCGCATGACCGCCCCAGCGTCCCGACGTCTTGTGGGGTTGCTCGTGGTGCTGGTGCTGGCGGCGGGGGGGAGCTTCTGCGTCCTGCAATTCTGGCTGTTGCGGCCCGTGGGGGAGGGGCCCGCGGGACCGCCGGTGCCGGGGGAGCCGTTTGCCGCGCCGTGGACGGACCGGGAGGTGGTCCTGCTGGGGATCGGGGACAGTGTGACGGCGGGGTTTGGCGCGTCGCCGGGGAAGTCGTATGTGGCGCGGCTGGTGGACAACCCGCCGGACGAGTTCCCGGACATGCGGGGAAAATGCCTCCGCGCGGTGCTCCCCGGGCTGCGGGTGGAGAACATCTCCGTGTCGGGTTCGGACTCCCTCGCCCACGCCAAGGGCCAGATTCCCTCCCTGAAACCGTATCCGCCGACGGTCTTCGGCCTCGTGGTGATGACGTCGGGGGGCAATGACCTGATTCACTGGTACGGACGGCGGCCGCCGGAGGAGGGGGCGATGTACGGCGCCACGCTGGAGCAGGCGCAGCCGTGGATCGCCGCGTTTGAAAGCCGCCTCGGGGGCATGCTGCGCGACATCACCGCCCTGTTCCCCGGCGGCTGCCGCATCTTCCTCGCGAACATCTACGACCCGTCGGACGGCGGCGCGGACCCGCGCATCGTGGGCCTGCCGCGCTGGCCCGACGCCCAGCCCATCCTCGCGGCCTACAACGGCGTCATCGCCCGCTGCGCGGCCGCGCGCGACAA
>JAKPUV010001189.1 GCA_029554925.1 Candidatus Hydrogenedentota bacterium
GCGGAGAGAGAGGGATTCGAACCCTCGGTACGCTTCCGCGCACACACGCTTTCCAAGCGTGCACCTTCAACCACTCGGTCATCTCTCCGGGGCGGCGCAGATTATAGGGGTTTTCGCGGGGAAAATGCAAAACCGGGGCGCCCGCGCCGCCGCGCGGGCCCTTCGCAGTTTAAGGGATTCCTTTGAATCGCCCGGCAACCCCGTGATAGGATACCCTTTCCCGCGTGTCGTCACCCTGCGGGAACCGGCGGCGGTTCCCGTCCCGGCGGGTGTTCGGGCTGAGCACCCCGCGCCGGGCCTCACTCACGGGGGCCAAGCCGGCCTTTCCGGGCCGGGCAGCGCCTCCGGACGGGGCGCAGAAACACGGAAACGGCCTTCTATGTACATCGGCAGCCAGTCGAACAGCACGCTTGTGGACATTTTCCGGATCGGCCTGCACGAGGTCATCCGCGCGACGGGTCTACCGGAAGAGGTCCGGTTCAACACCGACAACTGCTCCCTCATCATCCGCGGGGCCGACCTCGCCAACCGCATTGAGCAGCTCCGGATCATCTTCAAGCCCAAGCCCGGCGTCACCCAGGAGGAGCTGGAGAAGGGCGTCGCCGCCACGCGCATCAACTGCCGCGTCAAACTCGAGGACAACGTCGTCAAGCTGAGCGTGCCCACCTTTGAGTGGCGCCAGCTCCCCCAGCTCGCCCCCATCGACTCCTTCGTCGAGCACTTCATCGTCAAGTCCCTGCGCTCGGCCACCTGGGGCCTGGAGGTCGAGAAGTACGTCGACTCCGGCTTCAACATCAACGCCCTCATCGAGGAGATGAAGAAGGTCAAGGCGTCCGACCTGCACCTGCGCGCGGGCAACCGCCCCTTTGTGCGCGTGGACAACGACCTGACCCCCCTGGAGAGCTGCCCCGTCATCACGGCGGAGGACATGCGGCGCTTCGTGCTCCAGCTCGGCGGGCCCAGCGAGATGCGGCTGCTGGAGACGGAGCGCGAGTCGAGCTTCCAGTACCACGCCGTGGGCATCGGCTACCTGCGCTGCTCGGGCTACATGAAGCAGGGCGCCCTGGCCCTGGCCATCCGCCTCATCCCCGAGGCGCCGCTCCCCTTCCCCGCGCTCAACATCCCCGACGTCGTCGCCTCCGTCTGCTTCAAGCACCGCGGCCTCTTCCTGGTGTGCGGCGTCACCGGCTCCGGCAAGTCCACCACCCTCGCCGCCATGATCGACTTCATCAACGAGCGCCGCCGCTGCCACATCATCACCGTCGAGGACCCCATCGAGTACGTGTACTCGGACAAGGCGAGCATCATCTCGCAGCGGCAGGTCGGCCGCGACACCCACTCCTTCGCCAACGCCCTGCGCGGCGCCCTGCGCGAGGACCCCGACGTCATCCTCGTCGGCGAGATGCGCGACACCGAGACCATCCGCGCCGGCCTCAGCGCCGCCGAGACCGGCCACCTCGTCTTCAGCACCCTGCACACCACCACCTCCGTCGACACGATCAACCGCATGATCAGCTACTTCCCCCAGAACGAGCGCGACCTCATCCGCCAGGAGATCGCCTACACCCTCCAGGGCGTCGTGTGCCAGCGCCTCCTCAAGCGCATCGGCGGCGGCCGCATCCCGGCCGTGGAGATCCTCCTCGGCGGCCGGCCCATCGTCCGCGACGCCATCCTCGAGGGCGACCTCGACAAGCTCTACGGCATCATCGAGGTGGACAGCGACATGCGCAGCTTCGACCAGTACGCCGTCGAGCTCTTCCAGAAGGGCCTCGTGACCAAGGAGGAGGCCATTTCCTCGTGCAGCAACGAGGAGGGCTTCCAGCGCATCATCTCCGGCATCAAGGGCACCGAGGGCCGCCGCCTCCTCAAGTAGGCCCCGGATCCCCCTCGTCCCCGGACCGCCGCGCCCGCACCACCAGCGCGCTCCCCCCGATCAGCAGCGCCGCCCCCGCCCACTGCACCGCGTTCATCGCCTCGTCCGGCCACAGCGCCAGCGCCACGGCGTACGTTGCCAGCGGGTTCAACAGGTGCAGCGTCGTGCAGAACGCCGCCCCCAGCCGCACCTGCGCGTAGTGGAACGCGCTGTGCGACAGGCTGATGCTCACCGCCCCCGACAGGAACGCCACCGCCGCCACCCCCGGCCCCGCTGACACCACCTGCGACGCGTCCCCCTTCCACAGCATCATGGGCAGAAAGCCCACCGTCACCAGGTTCGCCACCACCGTGAACATCGGCACCGGGTGCAGGTCGCGGCACGCGTGGCGGCTCGCCACGATGTACACCGCCCAGCACACGTTCACCAGCATCAGCAGCCAGAACGACCGGTCCGGCGACGGCAGCGCCCCCGCCCCCGGCTCCTTCAGCAGCACCCCCCACACCCCGAACAGCGACAGCGCCGCCCCCGCCAGAAAGCGCGGGTCGCGGATCACCCCGCGCTCCTCGTGGAACGCCGCGTAGCTCAGCAGCGCCACCATCGGCACCTGGAGCTTCACCACCAGCTGCGCCGACGTCGCCGTTGTCTTGTAAATCGCCAACGTCCACGCCGTCTGCATCAGCACCACCAGCAGGCTGATCCCCAGCAGCGCCCGCCACCGCCCCAGCGCCTGCCGCAGCTCGCGCGGGTAGAACACGGCGCACCACGGCGTCAGCGCCGCCGCCGCGCTCGCATACCGCACAAACGACTGCGTGTACGCGTTATAGTGCGGCGACAAATACCGGATGAACACCGGCGCCAGCGCCCACCCCAGCGCCGACACCCCCAGCGCCGCCCACGCCCACCCCAGCCCCGGCGCAAAGGGGCTCTCCGGCGGGGACTTGGCGGTGTTTCCGGGCGTTGCTGTCATGAGGGGGAGGCTCCGTGCGGGGGGAGGATTGAATGTCCGAGTATACCACAGGCCCCGCAGGGGTCCGGGATCAGAACCCAGGGCAATCCGCCCCCTGCGCGTCTCTTGAAAAGTTCCTGTGAACGGCACGATCACCGCCCGGATCCATGATCCGGTCTCGTTTGGCCCAACGGGATATCCGCATATTGCCCAAGCCAGGCCGCCGCGCATCCCCACAGCCCCGGGGCCGCACAGCGCGCAGCGCCTTGGAGTGCGGTAGCTTGCTGCCGCCTTTCTTCGCGTGGGCTTGCCCGCGCGGGGGCATACGGAAAACGACTGGGACCGCGCGTTTCCCCAGGGCCGGCCCGGTCCTCCCCGCCGCAATTTCGGCTGCCCCGTTGGGGCATGATGGTTCTGCGTGGGTAACCCAGGACAGGCCTGGCCCTTCGGGCGGCGGCCTGGCCTGGGCTACATTCGGCAACGCTTTCAGCGTTGAAGAGGTTGGA
>JAKPUV010001191.1 GCA_029554925.1 Candidatus Hydrogenedentota bacterium
CCTGTGCGCCCTCTTCTGCGTCGCGGGGCTCACGGTGAGCTACCGCCCCGACTGGCCCGCGGGCCCCGTGATCATCCTCATCGCCGGCGCGGCCTACCTAGTCGCGGCGCTTGCGCCGCGCGTGGTGCGGCGCGCGCGGAAGTAGTTCTCTCCCCGCTGCTCATCCCCCCGCCGGACCAACCCTGTATTTCTCCACCCCCGGCGCGCAGTCCAATGCCCAGAATTCGCCCTCGCGGCGGAGTGGGGCTTCGGTGACGGTCTTCCCGTCCGCGTCGAGGGTGGCGGCGGTGGGCGTCGGGGTGTCTGTTTTGGCGGGGAAGAGGACCGTGCAGGGGGCCGCGCCGGGGAAGGGGGTGACGGTCCAGTGGCCGTCCGCCTTTTCCACGGTGAGGGTGCCGTTGGTGCGCAGTTCGCCGAAGGGGACGATGCGGCGCTCGGGGTTGGTGCGGGCGATCCAGGGGTCGGCGGCCTCCTCCACGGGGGTCCAGTCGAAGCCCGTTTCGGTGACGGTGACCGTGCCCAGGCGCGCGCGCTGCTCGGTGTCGCAGGCACCCGCCATGACGGCGCGCGCCCCCCCCTTCATATACATGCCGACGCGCAGCTCGTAGCGGGTGCCGGGGGCGGCGTCCGCCGGGATCCGCGCGGCGCACTCCGTGGTGACGGGGCCGGTCCACTGGGTGGCCGCCACGGGGAAGGCGTGTTCGGCCTGGAAGGCGATCTTGCCGTCGCCGCCGACGAAATGGACGAAGGGCTGCCAGTCCGTGAGCGCGGGGGCGGTGCCGGACCATTCGAGGGCGGTCCGCACACCGCGGCCCTCTCCGGGCCGCACAGAGACGGCCCGGACGCGGAAGGGGGCGCTGTCGCCGAGCGGGGCGCGGGCGTTGCAGTAAACGCGCGCGCCATGGTCTGCCACGCTCCATTCAACAATAAGCCCGTCCACCCGGGTGATGCCCGCGCGGACCCCGCTTCCGCCGTCGCCGAGGGCGAGGAACCCATATTGCGGCAGGACGTGGGTTTCGCCGCCCGCGGCGACAGTCCAGTCCGTCTCGCCACGGTTGATCCAGGTCTCGTAGGCGGGCGCGCCGGTCCACCGGACATGCTGGCGGCGGAGGTCCCCGTCCGCGAAGTCCACGCGGGCCACGCGGCGGTCGGAGCCGAGGTGCATGGCGCAGACGCCGCGGAACAGCTCGGCCTTGCGGAGGACATCCCATCCGCCGGGGTCGGAGACCATGGGCGGGTGGCCCGTCATGATCTCGGAGCAGATGTAGTCGTCGCTGTAGATGCCGTGGAGGCGCCCGTCGAGTCCGGCGCGGTAGCGCGGGTCATAGCCCGCGCCGTGGGCGACGAAGCGGCCGTGGTAGGCGGCGTCGAACCACGGGATGCGCTCCGCGTCGGCGCAGGTGATGTTCCAGGTGAAGACGCTGTTGTAGCCCGCGGGGGGATTGGGGTCCACGCGCAGGTGGTTGCACTGGCTGCCGTCGAGCCACCCGACGAG
>JAKPUV010001192.1 GCA_029554925.1 Candidatus Hydrogenedentota bacterium
CACCGGCGTGTCGCAGGAGCCGCTGAAGACGAACAGCGTGGTGTCGAACGAGGACCCGCACAGCGAGACGGTGTAGCTTCCGGTCTCCTCCGGGGTGAAGGTGAACCACACGTCGTTCATGTCGTACCAGTCGTCGTTGTCATACTCCGTGCCCGCGGCCGTGCTGTCGCCCTCGTAGGCGACCCCCTCCTCCAGGGCGACCGCGTTCCCGCAGAGGTCGTTGGGCAGGGGCGTGGACTCCTCGGCGGTCAGGGTATAGCCACCCGTCTCCCCGTCATACCCGGCCACGCGGATGTAGTACGTTTCGCCCTCCGCCAGGGGCGCGCGGACCTTGGACTGGTAGTCGCACCAGTCGTCGTTGGACGTGAGCGGGACCAGGGCGCCGCAGTCGCCGGAGAAGACATGCAGCACCGTGTCGAGGGCAGATCCGCAGGTGAGGAAGGCGTAGGTCGCCGTGGCGGGCGCGGTGAACGTGAACCAGACATCCGCGCCCGATCCGTCCCCGGCGTTGTAGTCCGTCGCAGCCCCGGCATTGCTCCCGGAGACGGGCACGTCGAGCAACAGGGGCCACGCGTCCGCGCAGGTGTCGTTGAACCCGGCGGAGGTGAAGGTGAAACAGTCCCCGCCATTGTCTGCGGAGGCCGTGTTTCCCGCCGCGTCCGCCACGTCCACGGCGAAGTAGTAGGGCGTTTCCGGGGCGAGCCCGCCCACCAGAACGCCGGGGTTCGCCGCGGGGCCGCCGGCGCTCTCCGCGGTCTGCGTGAGGGCCGCGCAGTCGGTCCCGTAGCGCACCGTCGCCGTCACGGGCTCGTCGGCCTCCACGACGACTACCGCCGAAGTTCCACCGATGGAGGTCACGGTCACGCTGCCGATGACCGGATCCGTGCCGTCTATGGGGACGGTCTTCTCGATCACCGCCGGGCTGCCGGAACCGTCGTCCGCGTCGTTGTAGGTCACGGTGAGTGTGTCGCCGTTCTGCACGAACACCCATGGTATCGCGTCGTCTGTTTTGCCGGGCACCGTGTAGAGTTGGACAGAGCCAGTGAACTGGGTGGCCGCGGCCTTGACCGCATGCAAAGTGACCGGAACGGGATCCCACGCGCCGGTGACGCTGACCGGGACAGACGGGTCCTCCAGAACGTCCTCCAGCGTGATCCACACCTGGTCGCTGGGTCTGTAGGCCTCCTTGTCCAGCGTGATTTTCCCCTCTTCGGGGACGTATTCGGGGATGAACTGCGCGAAGGTGGTGGACTTGCTGACCTCCTCGCCCGCGGCGCTGTCCGCGAGCACGTTGGTGTAGAAGCAGGCGGAGGAGGAGTTGTAATTGTAGTCTGTTTCGCCCCGGACGAGAATCCCCTCGACGACGCCGGTGGCCGCGTTGAACACCGGGGACCCGGAGTTGCCGCCGTAGGTGTCCAGATTCGCCACAAAGTATCCGGGGGCGGTGTTGTCCGCGACCTCGGTCGTGGGGCCGAAGGCGATCTTCTTGGGCAGGCCGGAGGGGTGCCCGATCACGCCGACGGGCGTGTCCAGCGGCACGGTGTCCGAGCGGCGGATGGGCAGGGGCTGCGCCCCAGGCGCGGTCACGGGACGATCCACCCGCACAATGCAGTAATCCAGCCCCTCGCTCTCCGAGAGTTCCCAACCCACCACCTCCACGGCGGTGTACACCTGGCTTGCCTCCAGCTCGGACACGGGCGTCGTCGCGTCCGTCATCTCAAACCCGAAAATGAACCGCACATCGGCCTGCTCCCCGTCGGAAAAACAGTGCCCCGCCGTGGCGATCAGGTCGTCCCCCACCAGGAACCCCGTGCACCAGGACACCACCGGCTGGCTGCCGAAGGGTTCCCCGGGACAGGCGGGAGCCCCCCAAATCCGGTAATTATAGAGCGAAAGCTCCCAGCGCCCCCCGCTGATGGGGGTGAGGTCTGACGTGTCCACCAGCCCGCAGACCGATGCGGCCAGATCCAGGCGCAGGGGGTCCGTCTCCTGGTAAACGTCAATCCGGTCGTCGGTGCCGTAGACCACCTTGTCCTGTGCGCCCGAAGGCGTCCAGGGGTCCTTGGAGATGGGGGTGCGTCCGGGAACCGCCGATTTCCCTTTTTCCGCCTTCTCCGGCGCTTTCGCGCACTGTTTCCCGTTTTCCAGCGCGGCGGCCGACCCGGCGGTCACGGCCAGCCCCAGCACAACACAAATCACCCGCACGAGTTTTTTCATCGGTCCGTTCCTCGTCCCAAGACACACAGCCACGGCCAAGACGGCCCCCGGGCCGGGGACCTCCCTGTCTTG
>JAKPUV010001194.1 GCA_029554925.1 Candidatus Hydrogenedentota bacterium
GGCCCAGGCAGGTCTCACGGGGTATCCTTTGGGTTCTTGCCCCCCTACTGCAGGAGGGTCAGCAGCTCCTGGAGGTCGAAGTACAGCATGCCGCGCCCCGAGGCAGCCCCCGTCACATAGGGCCTCCCGGAAGGGAGCACCGCGCGGCGCAGGGCCGCCTGCTGGCTGGAGACGACCCCGGACGGGTTGGTCTGAAACAGGAGCGTGGTGTCCCCGCCGTTGGAGTACAGGTCCGCGACCAGCAGCACGGCGGCGACGGGCTCAAACTCGCCCGCGTCGAAGAGCGTGGCGGCGGCATCCAGCATCAGCCGCGAGTTCACCATCCAGAGCGCCCCCAGGGCGGCGTAGAAATCCCCGGGCCCGGTCACCCCGGCGGCGGACAGCCATTGGCGAAAGGGCGAATCCGACCGCTCCATGTTCGCACCGAACAGCTCGTTGCGCCCCTGGACCAGGTCGGGACGGCGGGCCAGCTCCTTGGCCTGGATCATCTCCGCGGTCTGCCGCAGGGCGGCGCCGGTGTACAGGGGCACCGCGGGCAGCACCGCCGGGGGAAGCGCCACGGGGGCGGTCCACGCGTCCCAGGGCACCGGCGGCGGGGCGGCCACCGCGCCCGGCGCGCGCAACGGCACCGGGTAGGAAAGGCAGACCATCGCGCTCATCCCGGTGAGAACCTGCGGGGCGGCGCTGACCAGACTTTGGAGGGAGGTGAACACCGGGGGTGGCAGGAGGCCGTCGTCAAAAATCCACACGCCGGTCGTTTGATACGCCCGCAGAGCGGGCGTGGGGGCCTTGATCCAGTCCCCCACCTTTTCGGGGCCGGCGAGCAACCCCAGCGTGACCGCCGCCTGCATCGCAAAGGGGCCCGCGAAGCGCCCCTCTGGTGTGCCGGCCCCCGGCGCCGCGGCCGCCGGAACAACCGCCCCGGGCGGCGGCGCGGCCGCCCAGGCTTCCGCCGGCGGGACTTCCGGCGCAGGGGGGGCGAGCAGGTCGAGGGGCTTTTCCTTCAACAGCGCCTCCATGCCCGCGCGGAGCTCCGTGGCAAGGGGGGGCGCGGAGGCCATCACCCCCTCG
>JAKPUV010001211.1 GCA_029554925.1 Candidatus Hydrogenedentota bacterium
TACCTGCGCCAGGTGGGCGCGGAGAAGGGCATCCACAACTTCTCCGGCGGGGAGACCGAGGTCACCCTCTGCGAGGGCCGCGTGTCCGTCTACCACCGGGGCGAGGAGCTGAGCGCGTCCGGGGGCTTCCAGATGGAACTCACCTCCTACGCCCAGCTCCACTACTCCAACATGGCCGAGTGGACCGTCACCGAGCGCGCCGACAACGGCTGCACCGCCCGGGGCCGCATGCTGCGCCTGCCCGTCGAGCTGCTCTGGAAGATGTGGGTGGACGAGGCCGGCCGCCTGTTCTGGGACATCGCCATGGCGTGCGAGCGCGAGACCCAGATCGAGCACATCGCCACGCTGCTGGGGTTCCCCACGGCCTACCTGCGGTGGATGTACGGCGACTTCGCCGGGGAGTTTCCCGAGATCCTGCCGTCCGACACGCGGTGGTCCCTCGTCGTCGCGCAGGAAAACAAGCTGCGCGAGACGGCGCTCCTGCCCGAGGACGGATCGCCCCTGCCGCCGGTCTTCTCCCGCGTCGAGGCCGCCAACCCCCACTACGGCTTCATCCTGTTCAACTCCGAGTACGTGCGGTTCAACCGCATGCTCATGGCCTCCGCGTCCTACCCCCAGCATGACTGCCTCTTCCGGCCCGGGCGCCACGAGCTCATGCGCGTCGAGCTGGATCCCGCCCGCACGGCGGAGGAGCTGCAGAGCATGATCCGCGCGCCGCGCATGCTGGAATGCGGCCCCCTGACCGTCCGTTTCGAGAACGGCTCCCTGCGCCTCTACCACGGCGGCGCCGAGCTGACCAACTACCTCAACTTCTACGCGTCCCTGCTCATCCAGCAGCTCTGGAACGACAGCCAGAGCTTCCAGTGGGGCCAGGTCCAGGAGATCGAGGACGGTATCTCCCTCACCGGCGGGTCGCGCCGCTTCGCCTTCGCCCAGTGCTGGGAGCTGCGCCGCGCGGGCGACGCCCTGAACCTGCGCGTCTGGCTCGAGGTCTTCGAGCCCCTCGAAGTGCAGGAGTGCCACGTGTCCCTGGTCCTGCGCAACGAATACGACCGCTGGCAGACCGACCACGAGGAGGGCGCCTTCGGTGCCTTCGATCCCGGCGGCGGACGCTGGTTCCACTGCAACCGCAAATACCTGCCCGGCCGCCGCATCACCGCCACGGCCCCCGGCCTCCCCGCCGTCACGCTGGTCGCCGACGACGAATGCCCCGTGGTCCGCATGACCGCCGTCAACACCACCCTCCAGGAAAACTCACGGGTGATCCAGGCCCTGCGCCCCTCCGAAGAGGGCCGGCTCCGCTTCGCCCCCGGCCGCCACCTCTACTTCTCCGG
>JAKPUV010001224.1 GCA_029554925.1 Candidatus Hydrogenedentota bacterium
AAGCGGAACGCCGTGGCCATGGTCATCGCGGCGCTGGTGGTGGGTTCGAGCCTGCTTGTGACGACCAACAGCAGCATGGTCCACCTCGGCATCGCCGGGTATCTCGTGGCCGGGGCGCTTGGCTTCATGCTGGTGATTTCCATCCTCTGGGGCAAGGGAATATGACCGCCGACGGGGCAGGATTCCCTGAACGGCTGGTGCGCGGGGCGGCGGCCCTCTGGGCCTGCGCCCTGGTGCTGGCGTTGTCGCCCCTGACGCTCGACCCCGCGACCCCTCCGAAGGGCATGGTCACCGCCGTATTTGGCGCGGTGTTCCTGCTTGCGGCGGGGTTTTCCGGCGCGCGTGCGGGGCGCACCCCGCCCTTCGTTGTGCTGGTCTGGGCGTGGGTGGCGTGGCAGGCGGTGTGCGCGGTCCGTTCCCCGTTTCCGGAAAATGCGCTGTTCTCGCTTCATTACCCGGTGTTTCTCGCTTTAACCGCCACCGGGGCGGCATGGTGCATGCGGACCCCCGCGCAGCTTTTCCGTTGGACGGGGTGGTTTCTCGCCGCCATGACAGCGGCCGCCGGATACGCCCTCGCGCAGCGCCTGGGCTATGACCCCTTCCCCTGGTCCACCCGCGAGGTGGCCGAGTACCGCCTCCTGCCCGCCACCTTTGGCAACCCCAACATCGCAGGGCACGCCCTGGCCTTGGGCGTCGCCGCCGCGGCGGTCCTGGTCCCCGGAAACCGGCTCGCCCTGATCCCCCTGGCAGTCCTGCTTCTGCACCTCCGCGAGACCGGCATGCGCGGTGGTCCCCTCGCGCTGGCGGCGGCAGTCGTGCTTTTTGTCTCGTTTCACCTCGCCGGCCGCCGGCTGAAGGCCCCCGCCGCCCGCGCGGCCGCCTCCCTTCTTCTCGCCGCGCTGGTGCTGTCGGCGGGCGCGGGCCTTCTCATGGCCCGAAACCACGCCCGCGAGGGCCTGTGGTTCCCCAGCGACGGGTCCATGGTGCTCCGGTACAACGGCTGGTTCGGCGCGGCGCAGATGTTCCGCGACCACC
>JAKPUV010001225.1 GCA_029554925.1 Candidatus Hydrogenedentota bacterium
CCCGTGAGCGCGGGCATCGCCGCGGGGGCGCCCGCGGGCACGCTCCAGCTCCAGGTGCTCCCGGACGGCCCGGCGGCCTGGGTGAGCTTCGGGAAGGACGGGGTGCGCGCGGGGCGCGGGCTTGCCGAGGCGCCCGCGGCACGGATGACCTTCAAGGACCTGGGGACCGCCCACGAAGTGCTGGGCGGCAAGCGCGACGGCATGTCCGCCATCGGCCAGGGCGATGTGGAGGTGTGGGGGATGCTGCCCCTGGTGGACAGCGCGACCCTCATCATGGACCGTGTGGCGCGGTTTTTGGACTGACGACCGGAGGAAGGCAGGATGGATCCCTACACGTTTGACAAGACGGCGGCGTGGATGGAACGCGCGGCCAAGGTCATCCCCGGCGGCATCTACGGCCATTTCGGCCCGGCGCCCTATGTCCCCGTGTCGGCGTACCCCTTCTTCTCCGACCGCGCCGAGGGCGCGTATTTCTGGGACGTGGACGGCAACCGCTTCATTGACTACATGTGCGCCTACGGCCCCATGATCCAGGGATACCGGAACCCCGTGGTGGACGCGGCGTACCGGGCCCAGATGGAGAAGTGCGACGCGAACAGCGTGTGCGCGCCCGTGATGGTGGAGCTGGCGGAGTACCTGACGGACCTCATCCCCGCGGCGGACTGGGCCTTCTTCGCGAAGAACGGCGCGGACGTGACGAACCTGGCCGTGATGACGGCGCGGGCCGCCACCGGGCGCAAGAAGATCGTCGCCGTCAAGGGCGGCTACCACGGCACCTCGCCGTGGATGCAGGGGTCGGGCCACCACGGGGTGATCGAGGAGGACACGGCCAACATCATCCGCATCCCGTGGAACGACGTGGAGGCCCTGGAACGGGTCGTGGCGGACAACCTGGGCCAGGTCGCCGGGTTCATCTCGTCACCCTGCCACCACCCCATCTTCACGGACAACGAGCTGCCCGCGCCGCACTACTGGGAGCGGGTCGAGGCGCTGCTGCGCGCCAACGGCATCGTTTTCATCATTGACGACGTGCGGGCGGGGTTCAGGCTCCACATGGGCGGGTCCTGCGAGCACTACGGGTTCCGGCCGGACCTCATCTGCTTCTGCAAGGCCATCGGCAACGGCTACCCCATCTCGGCGCTCGTGGGAGGCGACGCCCTGCGCGGCGACGTGTCGAAGGTCTTCCACACGGGCAGCTACTGGTACGGCGCGGGGCCCATGGCCGCCGCGCTGGCCAACCTCCAGGAGCTGCGGCGGATCAACGGCCCGCGCCTCCTGCGCGAGACCGGCGAGCTGCTGGCCGCGGGCATGGTGGACGCCGCCCGGAGCAACGGCTTCGACCTGCGGATCAGCGGCGAGCCGTCCATGCTCTACGCCCGCATCACCGACGACCCGACGCTGGAGATGCAGCAGCGGTGGTGCGGCGAGTGCGCGCGGCGCGGCGTCTTCCTCACATCGCACCACAACTGGTTTGTGAGCACGGCGCACACGCGCAAAGACATAGAGGACACCGTCGCCGTCTGCGACGAGGCGTTCAAGGCGGTGCGCGCGTTCTACGGGAGCGGCGTCTAGAAAAGGAGTCCGGCATGCCCCTCA
>JAKPUV010001227.1 GCA_029554925.1 Candidatus Hydrogenedentota bacterium
CATGGCGCTCCACACCGGCGGCAGCTTCACCATGCACTCCAGAAAGCGGCTGTTCACCCCGCTCACCTCGATGGTGATGCCCTCGCCCGCGTACTCGACGGTTGCCCGTCCGAACCCGGTCATGCTGCGCGCCATGGATGATTCCTTGTGGTGAGAAGCGGTCCGCCCCCGGACAGCCCCACGGTGAATAATCGGTTACCAGGCTGACAGTGTACACCCGATGGGGTATTCTGCGCAACCTTATGCCAAGTCAAGGGTTAGGAGATAATGGGCGTTGAGACGCCGTCCACCCCGTCCACTCCCCTCACTTCCCCCCCATCACCGCCTCAAGCAGCGCCGCATACTCCGCCGCGCGGTCGGCGCGGTTGCAGTGGCGCTCGGCGTGCGCCCTGCCGGCCTCGCCATAGCCGCGCCCTTTCTCAGGGGTTTCCTTCAGGGAGAGAATGGCGTCGGCGAGCGCCTCCGGGTCCTCCGGGGCCACCGCAACCCCCGCGCCGGCCTCCTCCAGCAGCGCGCGGGCCTGTCCGCCCGCGCCGAGGATCATGGGGCGCGCGCAGGCCATGATCTCGAACATCTTGCTGGGGATGTTGGTCTCGAACACCTCGCGCTTGAGCAGCGGCACCAGGCAGACGTCGGCGGCGGCGTAGTATTCCGGCATCTCGGCCTTCGGGCGCGCCGTCAGGAAGGTGACGTTGTCCAGCCCCATTTCCCGGGCAAGCGCCATGAGGGCATCGCGCCGCGCGCCGCCCCCGGCAAACACAAACCGGATGTCCGGCCGGTCCGCCAGACGTTTCGCCGCGTCCAGCACGGTTTCCAGCCCCTGCGACAGCCCGTGCGCGCCGATGTACAGCACAACAAAGGTCCCCTCCCCCCACCCGTGCCGCTCCCGCACGGCGTTCATGCGCGGCAGGGGACGGAAGAAGTCCACCTCAATGCCGTTGGGAATGCAGTGCACCCGTTCCGCGGGAACACCGTCGGCAATGAGGGCGTCGCGCGACGCCGGAGCCACGGCCACCACGGTCGCCGCGCGCCGGTAGAGGAAGGTCTCGAGGAACCGCAGCGGCGCAATGAGCAGGGGGCTGGTGATGACGCCCAGGTCCACAATCTGCCGGGGCCACAGGTCGCGCACCTCAAAGACGAAGGGGCACCGCCGCCGCAGGGCGGCGATCCAGCCGGACACGCCGCACAGGAGCTGCGGGGAGGTCGCGGCGACCACG
>JAKPUV010001247.1 GCA_029554925.1 Candidatus Hydrogenedentota bacterium
GGCGACCTCCTCCGCCAGGGACTGGGGCGGCGCGTCGGTCTTGGCGCGCTCCAGGCGCTCGCCCTGCTCCCTGGCCAGGGCGCAGGCGGCCCGGTAACTCTCCGCGAAGGCGTCCCAGTCCGGGTCCGTCTGGCGGATCCACTCCTCGAGGAAGGCCGTCTTGGCGTCCAGCGGCAGGGCCGACAGGCGCCCCGCGATTTCGACGTTCTGCAGCAAATAGTTCAGCGCCGTGTCGGCGTGGCGCTCCGGCGGCTGCACCGCCACGGCCTCCTCCGGCGTGCGGGGGTACTCCCCGTGGAGGATCAGGGCGGTCACCTGGTGGCGCGGCACGGCCGGCAGGGGTTCGGGGAAGGCGGCATAGTCGTAGTCCAGCCCCACGGCGGTGCGGTAGCCGCGCACCCCGGCGGGCGTGTCCCCCGCCGCCAGCGCGGCGTCGGCCTGCGCGAGGAACTCCTCCTGCATCCGCCGGCGGATGCGCAGCAGCTCGTAGGCCTGTGCGGCGGCGGCGAACTTCTCCAGCCGCACCGCGTTGTCCGCCAGTTTGAGCAGGGGCTCCCAGGGGAGCTGGGGAGGGCCGTTTTTCGCGAGCTGGGCGCGGACATGGGCGAGCAGCCCCGGCGCCTGCGCCGCCTTCAGGGCCTCCCGGTAGTCCGGGTCATTTTCGTCCGGCGGCAGGAGATAGGAGTACTTGTCCGTGCGCAGGTCTTCCGTCGAGTCGTCGCGCAGGGGGGAATAGGGCACAAAGAGGAACCGGAAGTTCACAATGTCCCCGGTCGCGATGGCGAAGGCCAGCGCCTGGAGGATGTCATTGTCTGTCACAGGGGGTTTGGGGGCGGGTTTGCGGGCCATCAGGCGTTCCCCCCCCGGAGCACGCCCCGCACGAAGGCCGCGCGCTCGGTCCAGTCCACCTCCGGGCGCGTCACATCGTAGTAGGGGAGCCGCTCGTGGATCTGGTGGTACAGCCGCTGGCGGTAGTGGCGCAGCACGCTGCTGGCGTGGCGCTCGTGGGCCGCGTCCCAGCCGCTGTTCTCCACGCATTCGGGGTCCCGGCCCGCCTGGAGCATCATCTCCTCCAGATAGGTGGAAAGGAAATGGCGCAGGGCCTGGTCAAACCGCCTGCGCCCGCCGTCGGCTTCCTCGGCGTCGCCCGCGGCGCGCTGCCAGGCCTCCTCCAGCGCCATCACCTCCTCGCGGTCGGCGAGGTACCGCTCGGCGAGGTCCTTGTCCCGCAGGATGTAGAAGGCGGCGTTGATCTGCGCGATCTGGAGGAGATACTGGTTCCGGCGGTCCTCGGTCATGATCTGGCCGGTGATTTCCGCCAGCAGGTCCTTGATCTTCTTCCGGTAGTTCCGGCGTACGTCGGCGGGCTTGAAATCCGGGGGCAGGCCCAGGATTTCGGGGTAATCCACATATCCTGAATCGGACGCGGGCATGTGACAGTCACTCCGTAAACCCGCATTCTACCCCCCGCGCGGGCCGACGGGCAACTCCGGTCACGGTTTCGGGCTCTCCCCGATGAACTTCAGGGCAGCCTCAATGTAGATGTCGCCCGTCTTCTCGCCCAGGCTCGTCTCGCTGATGTAGTCGTAGCGGTCGAAGCTCATCCAGTCCACGCTGGTCAGCATGTAGCCGATGGCGTCGTTGGTCAGGCCGAAGAGGAAGGCGTTCCGGGGCATGTGGCGCTTGATGTAATACCCGATGTTCGGCAGCGCCTCGCCCGGAATCGTCAGCACCTGCGCCGTGCCGATGTTCAGCAGGTTGACGCGGGTGGTGAATTCGTCGCCCGGCAGGTTGTAGCCGAGGGGCGACATGCCGATGACCGCCTTGAGGAGGGGGGAGTCCATGGGGAAGGACACGGGCCGCGCGGCGCAGTACAGGTTGGGGTTCTCCTGGACCGGGGCCTCCGCCACGATGCGCAGGGCCTCGTCGGCCATCAGGGTGCCGATGCGGACGCACTCCTCCCAGGTCTGGATGTCCTTGCCGCCGTTGTCGTCGCGGCAGTCCGCGGTGACCATGCCGCCCTGGGCGCTGTTCATGAAGATGCCCATGCCGCCCGTCTTCTCGGCGATGCGGTCGTAGAGCGGGCCGCAGAGGTCGGGGGAGAGGATGCCCTGGTCGTTGCCGATGACCTCGGGGTGGGTGGCGTAGTTCACCAGGGTGGCGATCACCTTCCCCTTGTCGTCCCCGTCGGCGGCCAGGGCCTGGATCACGCCGCAGCGCGGGTCGTAGAGCTGGGGCGCGTAGTAGTTGTAGGCGATCTTGCCCTTGGCGCGGTCCACGGCGATCTTAAGCGACGCCGGCCGCAGGGAGTCCACCGCCTCGTTGATGGCCTCCGCCATCAGGTCGCAGACCCGGTTCAGGTAGTCCAGGTCCGCCCCGTGCTGGCCGCTCATGTCGGGGAACCCGTAGGCGTCGGGCGCGCTGTGGGTGTGGGTTGCGCCGATGAGGATGTTCTCCGGCGGGATGCCCGGGACCTTCGCGCGGGTCTTGTCGCCCAACACGGCGGGCCAGCCAAGATTGTCCACACTCACAATGGCGACGCGCGTGCCGCCCTTCTCCAGCACAAGGGCCCGCGTGGTCAGCTCGCCCATCTTGACGGTGGCCGGGTTGGGCTTGCCCACGCCGCCCGACACCGGAAGCAGCGGGTCGGGGGTGATGTTGCGCCAGGCGGCGCCGGCCCTGAAGGTGTCCTGGGCGGCGGCAAAGCCGCAGAGCAGGGGGAGGGTGAGCAGCATGGCGGTGAGGGTCCTCATGGGGGCTTTCACTTCTGGTAGACTCCGGTTGCCGTCCGCGGGGCGGCGGCGGGGTTGTGAACAATTTCACCGAAGTTGGACGCCGCGGGCAGCGCGGCGGTTTCAGCGCCGGAGCGAAACAAGGAGCGCATGCGGTGATTCTTGCGGTTGACGGCGGCGGCACCGCCACCCGGGCGGGACTGTACAGGGGGGGCGTGCTGCTGGCGGAGGCAACAGGCGGGCCGGCAAACCCCGTGGCCTACGGCCTTTCCCGCACCCTGGAGACGCTTGGGGAGCTCGCGGGACGGCTGCTGCCGAAGGGCGAAGCGCCGGAGGCCGCGTTTCTGGCCCTCGCGGGGGCGGCGGAGCCGTCGCTGCGGGAAGCCCTCGCGCGCGGGACCGCCCGGCGGCTGGGCGCGGACAGGGTGGTGGCCACCACAGACCTGCACCCGCTACTGTTCGCCAATGCCGGGAAGGGGGCGGGGATTCTGACCATCGCGGGCACCGGGTCTTCCGTGCTGGGGAAGGACGCCTTTGGCGGAATTGTCCGGGCGGGCGGGCGGGGAACGCTTTTCAGTGACGACGGGAGCGCTTACCGGCTGGCCGTGGAGGGCCTGCGCGCGGCGGCGGCGATGGCGGACGGGCTGGGGCCCGAAACGCCCCTGCTGGAGCTGCTGATGGCGGCGGCGGGCGCGGGGTCGGTGGAGGAGCTGGCCGCCTGGTCCGCCCGGGCGGGCAAGCGCGAGGTGGCGGCGCTGGCTCCGGTGGTCACAGCGGCGGCGGCGGAGGGGGATTATGTCGCAGCCGGATGCCTAGAGGAGCAGGCCCGCAGGCTGGCGGGACAGACCACCGTGGTGGCGCGGCGCCTCGGGCTGGACGACGGGTTCCGCGTGTTCATGCACGGCGGGCTCCTGCTCAACGCGCCCCGGTACGCGGAGGCGTTCAGGCAGTGCGTGGACATGTACGCCGAGGCCCAGTTCATGACCTGCGCCCTGACAGGCCATGCCGCCGTGGCGGCGTGGGCGGAAACGCTGGACCGGGTGCCGGAATGGGCGTCGGAGTGGCGCGGGGACGCCCCCGGGGCGCGCACCCCGGAGCTGCCGCCCACGGAGCGGCGCGCCGACGACGGACCGCCCCTTGACGCGCTGGACGCGGCGGGCATCGTGGATATCATGATCCGGCGGGAGGCGGACACCTGCGCGGCCGTGGCCGCGTGCGCGCCGGAGATCGCCCGGGTGGTGGGCCTGGCCGGACGCGCGCTGGAGGGGGGCGGGCGCATCTTCTACACGGGGGCGGGCACCAGCGGGCGCCTCGGCGTGCTGGACGCCTCGGAATGCCCCCCCACCTTCGGCGTGCCTTCCGGCCGGGTGATCGGCATCATCGCGGGGGGCGACACGGCCCTGCGGAACAGCCTGGAGGGGGAGGAGGACCGTCCCGAACACGGCGGCCGCGACTTGGCGGCGCACGGCGTCGGCCCCGGCGACCTCGTGGTGGGCATTGCGGCGTCCGGCGCCACGCCCTATGTGGCGGGGGCCCTGGAACACGCCCGGGCGGTGGGCGCGCCCACCGTTCTTGTTTGCTGCGTGCCCCGCCCGGCCATCCCGGCGGACACGGTGATCGCCCTCGACACGGGGCCCGAGGTGCTTGCGGGGTCCACCCGCCTGCGCGCGGGCACGGCCACCAAAATGGTCCTCAACATGATCAGCACGGGGGGAATGGCCCTGGCAGGGTACGTCTTCCGGGGGCTTATGGTGGAGATGAGGCCGACCAACGCCAAACTGCGCCGCCGGGCCGCGCGGATCGTCGCCGAACTCGGCGGATGTCCCGAAACGGACGCCAGGGGCCGATTGGAGGCCGCCGACTGGCACATTCCCACGGCAGTGGTGATGGCCGCGCAAAAGGTGTCCGCAGAGGAGGCTCGCCGGGTTCTGGAGGCTGCCGGGGGCCGTCTGCGCGGGGTCACCGGTTTCAGTTGATCCGGTATTCGGGAGGACACTTCTTTTGAGACGCGCTTGATTTCTTGAAAGAAAAATGTTTACAAATGTGCGGAATTGGGTATAATGAGGAAAAAGAACCGTGTCGCATGTGCCGGGTGAGAGGACCGTCCTGCCGTGCGGGGATGCTCCGTGGGCGGGGGGCTTGTCTGTCCCGGGGTGCGCTGGGC
>JAKPUV010001263.1 GCA_029554925.1 Candidatus Hydrogenedentota bacterium
TGTCGCCAGGCTCAGCAGCACCGACAGCGCGCGCAGCCCCGGCAGCGTCGCGGACACGAAGTGCCACCAGAGGTATTCGAGGGTGTAGTAGAGCGGCAGCGTCAGCGGGTCCAGGGTGCGGTTGAGCGAGAGGAAGCGCCCGAGGGACGGCGCGTCCAGGTGCATGACGCTCGTGTACTCGTCCCACCACGCGGACTCGGACGCGATCCCGGCGGCGCGCGTGCCCAGGGCGAGGCCCAGCAGCCCCGCGAGGAGCAGCGCGTCCCGCGCGCCGAAACGCCCCGGCGCGCCCCCCGGCGGGGCGGTCATTTCGGCGGCTCCGGCGCGCGCGGCCGCCGCAGGACCGCCCGCGCGAGGCGCGCGTAGATGCGCAGCGAGTCGCGCACCTTGCGGAAGTGCGACGACTGGTTGTCGGGCTCATAGAGGGTCTGGATGGGCGAATAGGCCACCGTGTGCCCGGCGCGCACGGCGAAGACCAGCATCTCCATCTCCGTCTCGTAGCGGCCGCCCGCGAC
This sequence comes from Candidatus Hydrogenedentota bacterium, assembly GCA_029554925.1. Classification (GTDB taxonomy): domain Bacteria; phylum Hydrogenedentota; class Hydrogenedentia; order Hydrogenedentales; family CAITNO01; genus JAAYBR01. Next base: position 516 of record JAKPUV010001263.1, read on the forward strand.
ATGCGCCAGCACGGCCTCCGCGAAGCGGCGCGACAGCAGGCGGTAGCCGCACTGCGTGTCCGGCAGGTCGCGGCGCAGCAGCAGCCGCACCACCCGCGCCGTCATCTCGTTGCCGAAGCGGCTGCGCCACGGCACCACCGCGCCACCGAAGGTGCGCCGCCCGATGAGCAGGTCCGCGTTGGCGGCGTCAAAGGCCGCGGCGAGCCCCGGCAGCTCGGCGGGGTCGTGCTGGCCGTCGGCGTCGAGGGTGCAGACGATCCGCGCGGCCGGGTTCTCCAGCGCGCGGCGGATGCCCGCCAGCAGCGCGTGGCCCTTGCCCCGGTTCACCGGCAGGCGCAGAACCTCCGTGTTGCCCCCGGCCAGGCCGTCGCAGGCGCCGTCCGTGCCGCCGTCGTCCACAACGATGACCCGGCCCGCGCGGCCGCGCGCGGCGGCGACCACCGGAGCGATGCGCGCCCCGGCGTTGTAGCAGGGGATCACCACGGCGACCTGCGGAAGCGGTTCGGCTGCCTGGGGGGCTTCGGCCACGGTCAGTACCTCATGCGGCGGGACCCGCCCGCCGCGATCATCGTATCAGGAAGGGGGCGACCCGCGAAAGTGCGGGGGGGGACATGGACGATATGGACGGGATGGACTGAATGGACAAAGAGGCACCCGTCCATATCGTCCATCCCGTCCATATCGTCCATGCCCCGCCTATTCCGCCGGCATGGCCGCGATATCCGCTTGGAGCTTCTCCACCAGCGGGTCGCCGGGGAGCCAGGGGGCGGCCTTCTCGACCGCCGCGCGGGCCTTGTCGGGCTCGCGCCAGCCGACGAGGGTGCCCACCTGCGCGCCGAGGATCTGGCGCAGGTAGTACTTCGCCGTGGGGTTGTCCGGGTCCTCGCGCAGGGAGGCGATGAACCCCTCCAGCGCGGCGCCGTCCATGACGAAGCCGCCGTAGTACCCCTTGAGCGCGGCGAGGTCGAGCACGCGGGACCGGTGGCGGCGCTCCAGGCGCGCGCGGTCCTCCGGCGACAGGGCGGCGGGGTCCATGAGCGCCGTGGGCGGCGTCGCCACGCCGCGCAGGCGCTCCAGGCTCTCGGGCACGGCGCG
>JAKPUV010001274.1 GCA_029554925.1 Candidatus Hydrogenedentota bacterium
CCCGCCCGCACCGACTCTCCTTCGGCGGCGCACACCGCCCCGCTCCGGTTGATGTCCGGCGGGAGCAGGGGGACGCCGCACCGCTTTGCCTCCTCCGCATAGACGGCCGGGGCGTAGAATCCTCCCCGGTTCGCCAGGACGGCGGCGAAGAACTCGGCGGGGAAATGGGTCTTGAGGTAGGCGGCCTGCCAGGCCAGCTCGCCGTAGGCGGCGGCGTGGGCCTTGCAGTAGGCGTAGGACGCGAACTGGGCGATGAGTTCCCAGATGTGCCGGGCCTGCGCCCCGTCCACGCCGTTTGCCTCCGCCATCTCCAGGAAGCGGCGCATGTGCCGGGCCATCTCGTGGGGGCCGCGCTTCTTTCCCATGGCGCGGCGGAGGGCGTCGGCCTCCGCCAGGTCCATCCCGGCGACGGCGTGGGCGACCTTGAGCACGTCCTCCTGGTAGATCATGACGCCGTGGGTCTCGCCGAGCACGGACTCCAGGGCGGGGTGCTCGTAGGCCACGGCCTCCCGGCCGAGGCGGCGGTCGATGAAGTGCTGCTTCATGCCGCTGCCCGAGGCGCCGGGCCGCACGAGGGCGATGCTCTGGATGACGACGTTGGTGTCGCCCGCCGCCACCCGCCGCAGCAGTCCGCGCATGGCGGGCGACTCAATCTGGAAACAGCCGAGGGTGCGCCCCGTCCGGAGGGTTTCGGCGGTGGCGGGGTCGTCGCCGGGCGCGGCCTCGATGTCGAAATCCGGCGCGCGGCGCGCGCGGATTTCCGCCACGGTGTCGTGGAGCACGCTGAGGGCCCGGTTGCCGAGGAGGTCCATCTTCACCAGCCCCAGCGCCTCCACGGCGTGCATGTCGCCCTGCGTGACGACAATCCCCTTGGCGGCGCGCCGCAGGGCCAGATGCCGGGTGAGGGCGTCGGGCGCAACCACCACGCCGCCCGCGTGGACCGACATGTGGCGGGGGCACCCGTCCAGGGCGTCGCAGACGGACAGCATCTCCCGCAGGGGGCCCTCCTCCAGCCGGAGGGCGCGGCATTCCGGCGCGCGCAGGGCCGTGCGCAGGTCCCCCGCGCCGACATGCGGCAGCAGGCGCGTCATGCGGCCCAGCTCCTCCCCGGAAAACCCGTATGCCCGGCCGATGTCCCGCACCGCCGCCCGGCCCCGGAAGGTGTTGAAGGTGCCGATCATGGCGGTGCGGTCCGCGCCGTAGACCTCGTAGACGTGGGCAATGACCTCGTCGCGCCGCCGCCAGCAGAAGTCCAGGTCGATGTCCGGGCAGTCGGACCGGCCAGGGTTCAGGAAGCGCTCGAAATAAAGGCCGTACCGCAGCGGATCGCAGCGGGTCATGCCCAGCGCATGGGCCACGAGGCTGTTCCCCGCCGACCCGCGCCCCACCACCGGAATGTCCCGCGACCGCGCGAAGGACGCCAGCTCCTCCACGATGAGAAAGTACGGCGCG
>JAKPUV010001281.1 GCA_029554925.1 Candidatus Hydrogenedentota bacterium
CCGGACGGACCCGCACGCCGGCGCGTCCCAGCCAGAAGTTGGACATGTTGGTGCCGCCGCCGAGGATGGAGTCGTAGTCCACCTGCGAGTAGAGACGGTTGAAGGAGACGCTGGCCCGGGGCCGCGCGAAGGGGTTCAGCCACTCGCCGAAGGAGACGGCGCGGCGGTCCTCGCCGTCGTACCAGGCGGCGCCGGCGAACACCCGGGGGCTCCAGCGGGCGTCAAAAGTGCGCCCGACCTCCGCGTCGGCGGCCCAAGTGGCGAATTCCGCCCCGTCGTCGCCCTGGTCTCCAAGGAGGTTCACGCGGCGGAAGCGCGCGCCGAGGTGCGCGGCGCTTCCCCACTGCCCCGCGCCCTCCAGATCGTAGTCCCAGCCCGCCGTCTCGCCGAAGACCCGCCCGCCGAGGGTGTGCAGCCAGGTCGTCCCGTACCGGTCCAGCCCGAGCAGGCGCTCCCGCGCCTCCGTCACCGGGTTTCCGGACGTGTCCTCCAGCGGCGAGCCGTCGTGGAGGAGCATGTAGAACGCCGTGAGGTTCAGCGCCGGGGAGACGGCCCAGGTGGCGTGGACGCCGTGGAAGAGGCGGTCGTCGGCGGGCAGCAGGCGCGTGGCGCCGACGTTGGCGGTCCACAGGTCCGCCGTGACGCCCTCCCACGGGGTGAGCGTCAGGCGGGCGGCGTCCAGATAGCAGTACTGGAGGCTGGTGCTCTTCGCGCCGACGAGCCAGCCCTTGCCGAGCGTCATGAGCTGGCGGCCCAGCCGCAGGCGGCCCATGCCGCCCCACAGGCCGTCCATCTCCACGTATGCCTGCAAGAACTCCAGGTCGTTCCGGCCCGGGTTCACGGCGTCGTCGCCTGTCAGATAATCGGCCGCGAAGTCCTCGCCCTGGATGTCGTAGTTGTAGAGTTCGAGGAACGCCGACACGCCCTGCGAGAGGCGGGCGTTCACGTTCAGGCGCAGCACCTGCTCCGTGTACCACGAATCCGGCCCGCGGTCGTCCCACGCAAAGGCGCTGGAGAGCCCGTCCGTGCCGAGGACGCGCCAGGGAAACCACGCCGCCGGGGCGATGGGTCTGCGTCGCCGTCCGGGGGCGTACACATTGATGAAACCCCGGGCGCGCAGGGTGATCTCGCCGCCGACGGCGACCTCGTGGAGTTCGGCGGAGGCCGGGGCGCACGCCCAAACCGCCGCAAGGGCAAAAAACGCCCCCATCCATTTTGTACTGCAAGCGTTCATGAAATGTTGGCCGCCGGGTCAAAGGGTTGCGGTGAGTGACCGGCCCGCCGCAAGAATGACCGGAAGGCGCGTCACTCCTCCCAAGACGCGCCACCGTGCGGGCGTATGGTAGCATAAACGGCCTCCCCCCTGGGGACGCCAATCTCCTGATTGGCACGCCTTGGTAGGCCAATCGGGAGATTGGCGTTCCCAGGGGAGGTCGGCCGCCGCGGCAAACGCCGCACTTTCCTGGCAGGGAGCAACGCGGCCAAAACGGTTCCGGTCCGGGCCGCCCGGGCCGCACGATGGAGGAGTCACGGCATGGACCGAGCGGTGCTGGACGCGTATTTCAGCGGGGACGAGCTGGCGAAGGCGCTGGAGATGACCATCACGGAGGTGGGCGCGGGCACGGCCACCGTCACCATGCCCATCCGCACCATGCACCTCAACGGCCTGGGAAAGGCCCACGGCGGCGCCATCTTCTCCCTCGCCGACTTCTGCTTCGCCGTCGCGGCGAACAGCCACGGCCAGGTCTCCGTCGCCGCCACGGTGAACATCACCTTCCTGCGGCCCCCGGCGGACGGCATCCTCACCGCGCGG
>JAKPUV010001285.1 GCA_029554925.1 Candidatus Hydrogenedentota bacterium
GGGGAATGGATCCTGTTCTCCAGCGGGGAGCGCGGGAAGAGCAACCCGCACGTCGTGCGGCACGACGGGACCGGCCTGCGCAAACTGGCGGACCTCAACGGCTATCAGGGATGGATCCTCTTTCTTGACGTTCCCGACTTCCACGAGGGGAGCAGCGACACGCCCGTGTGGTCCGCCGACGGCCGGTCGGTGTGGTACACCGCCTGGGTCGGAGAGAGCGTGGAGCTCTTTCGGACCACGCTGGAGGGGGCGGCGGAGCAGGTGACCACCCGCCCCGCGGGCACGCTGCATTACCATCCGACGCCCTCGCCGGACGGGCGATGGCTGGCCTATGGCTCCCAGCGGAACGGGGTCCGGCAGTTATTTGTGCGGGACCTGGCGGCGGGGAAGGAGACGCGCGTCACCAAACTGGCAGCGGGCCATGCTGCGATGTGGCCGCACTGGCGCCCCGGGAGCACGCCCGCGGCTGCTGAACCCCCGCAACGCGCCCCGACCCAGGCCGATGTTGCCTACGGCCCCCACGGGCGGCAGGTGCTGGACTTCTACCAGGCCGCCTCGGAGGGGCCCGCGCCCGTGGTGATGCACATCCACGGCGGCGGCTGGGTGAACGGCGAAAAAAACAGCGTGCCGGACCTCGAGGCCTATCTCGCGGTGGGCATTTCCGTGGTCTCCATCAACTACCGCTACACCTGGCAGGCCCAACTGGCGGGGGTGACGCCGCCGGTCGCGTGGCCGCTGGAGGACGCCGCCCGCGCGCTGCAGTATGTGCGGAACCGCGCGGTGGAATGGAACATTGACAAGCGGCGGATCGCCGCGACGGGCACCTCCGCCGGGGCATGTTCCAGCCTGTACCTCGCCCTGCACGACGACCTCGCGGACCCGGACAGCGCGGACCCCGTGGCGCGGGAGTCCACCCGTCTCCGGTGCGCGGCTGTGGACCGCGCGCAGACCTCCCTCGACCCTGCGCAGCTTCGCGAATGGACGCCCAACAGCCGCTACGGCGGCCACGCCTTCGGGTTCATGGACCCCAGGGATCTCACCACCCGCGACACCCGCTTCGCCGAGTTCCTGGCGCGCCGCGAGGAGGTCCTGCCGTGGATCCGGAGCTATTCGCCCTATGAGCTGGTCTCCCCGGACGATCCGCCGCTGTACCTCAGTTACCGCGAGGCCCCGGCGCTCGGGCAGCATCAGAAAGACCCCACCCACACGTCCAACTACGGCGTGAAATTCCAGGAGCGCTGCCGCGGGGCGGGCGTCTCCTGCGAATTCTTCTATCCCGGCGCGCCCGGGGCGCGGCACGGAAGCTGCGCGGAGTTTCTGATTGGAACACTGAAGAACTGACCGGACCGGTTGCTTCTTGAGGCGCGCCGGATTCTTCGTCATAATGGCCAGGCGTTCAGCGAACAAAGGAGGCGTCATGAAGAGAAGGTCTTTTCTCCGGGCGGGGGGCGCGGGGGCGCTGTCCCTGCTGCTGGGCCGCGCGCCCGTGCGGGCGGCGCAGGACCGCCCGAACATCGTGTGGATCCTCGCCGAGGACATGTCG
>JAKPUV010001286.1 GCA_029554925.1 Candidatus Hydrogenedentota bacterium
GCCGGATGCGCCCGGGATGCGTCCATTGAGGTGAACGGGCTGCAACGGACCTTTGTCCTGCACGTCCCCGGGGGGCTTTCGGTCCCCGCGCCGCTGGTGCTGGTCCTGCATCCCTTCACCGGATCGGGCAGGCAGATGCAGCGGGTGACCGGTCTGGACGCCCTGGCCGACCGCGAGGGGTTCATCGTCGCCTATCCCAACGGATGCCAGCGCCGCTGGAACGTGGGGGCCTTCGGGGAGGGCGGCGTGGACGATGTGGCGTTCCTGGACGCGCTCATTGACCACATCGCCGCGAATCATCCCGTGGACCGCGCGCGGGTCTGTCTCACCGGCGGGTCCAACGGCGGGATGATGGCCCAGTATTACACCTGCGTGCGCCCGGAGCGGGTGGCCGCCGTGGCGCCCGTCTTCGGCACCCTGCCCCGCGCCACCGCCGCGCTGTGCCCGCCCGGCCCGCCGAAACCCGCGCTGTTCATCCATGGCACGGAGGACCCGATTCTGCCCTACGACGGCGGGGGAGAGGGGGCCGTGCTGTCCGTGGAGGAGAATGTCGCCTTCTGGACCGCGCGCAACGGGTGCCCGGGCGCCACCGCCGAAACGGCGCTCCCCGACACGGACCCCTGCGACGGCACCACCACCCGGCGCGTGGCCCGCACGGGCTGCGCGGCCGACGTGGAGCTGTACATTGTCGAGGGCGGGGGACACACCTGGCCCGGCGGCGGGCCCGACTATCCCAGCTGGATCGTGGGCCGCACGGCCCGCGACTTCTCCGCAAGCGAAACGGTGTGGGCGTTTTTCAGGGACAAGGCCGCTCTGTGACCCGGCCCCTCCCGGTCATTTCTTCGCCGGGGCGGCCCACTCCACGGCGTTGCGCATGATCTGGCGCACGTTCTCGTCAAAGTACACCGGGTTCGTCTCGTGCCCCGCCTGGAAGTAGAAGAACTTCCCCTTGCCGACGGTCCAGCAGAGACCGATGCGCGAGGGGTCCTCGCGGCCGTCCTTCAGCGTGTGGACACCCTCAAAGGGCACCGCCTCGGGCTCCGGCACCGCGTAGGGCTCGCTGTACCGCTCGCTGTGGTCAATGGTGAACTCCTTCACGCCCTTCGCGATCGGGTGGTTCGGATCCTTCACCGTGACCTTCAGCGTGGTGGAGTCGCCCTCATACGCGCCCCACGAGCACTCGGTGCCCATGAGCGCCTTGTTCGGCTTGGCGAAATGCGCGGAGTGCAGGGAGATGAACCCCATGCCGTCCTCCTTCACCCGCTTGACAACTTTCTCCACCAGCTTGTCGCGCACAAGCCCGTGCTTCTTGTGGCCCCACCAGATGAGCACATCCGCGCGGTTGAGCAGCTTGTCGGGCAGGCCCTGCTCGGGGTCCTTGATGCCCGCCACCACGACCTCCCAGCCCTCCAGCGAACCCAGCCCCTCGGCGATGGCCCCGTTAATGTCCTTCGGGTACACGTCCGTGCCCGCCGTCCCCTCGGACCACACCACCACGCACCGCTTCGCCGACTTCGCCTCCGCCGCATGCCCGAAAAACAGCCCCGCGCCCAGCGACACCACCACCACCGCCAGGAGAACGGCGTACACTTTCCTGCTGCCCATCGCGTGAATCCTTCTGTTGTTCCCCGGCCTTGCCCGTCCGGAACGCCGGGGGCGGGCCAACCGCCCGCGCCGGGGGCAATGATAATGAAACCGGTGGCCGCGCGACAAGCGGGACATGCCGCCCCTGGAGGATTGCGTATACTATGGGGCTTGCTTTCAGCCCGGACACCTGCCGGGACCTCCAAAGGAGACCCGTCCCTTGCCAAGAATCTGTAGTCGCCCCCTTCTGCCAACTACGGTCACCTCGGCGCTCCTTTGCGTCGCGGCACTGACTGCCTTTGCCCAGCCGCAGGCGGCGGAGGGGGAGGAGCCTTGGCGCGTTGAGGCCCGGAAACGCATCGCCGAGACGCGCATGGGGGATCTGGTGGTCCGTGTCGTGGACGATGCGGAAAAACCCGCCGCCGGACGCCCTGTCCGGGTGGCCATGACCCGCCACGCGTTCCCGTGGGGCACCTGTGTGAAGGCGGGGCATCTCACCGGGGACGGGCCGGAGAACGAGACTTACCGGCAGCACCTCCGCGCCTTGTTCAACTGCGCGGTCCTGGAGAACGACCTGAAGTGGAACGCGTGGCACGGGGCCTATGGGCCGTCCTACTCGCGCGAGAACACCCGCGCCGCGCTGGTCTGGCTCAGGGAAAACGGCTTCCGCGTCCGGGGGCACGCGCTGGTGTGGCCGGACTGGAAGTATCTCCTGCCCGAGGGGGAGACCCTCGCGGCCGATCCCGCCGCCCTGCAGCGGCGCATCCTGGAGCATGTGGACGAGCTGGCCGCCTTCACCAAAGACTTCGTTTACGAATGGGACGTTGTCAACGAGCCGGCGCATTTCGACGCCGTGACCCGCGCGCTCGGGCCGGACGCCATGAAGGAGTGGTTCGTCCGCGCCCGGGCGGCCCTCCCGCCGTCCTGCCGCCTCTTTGTCAACGAATACAACGTCGTGGAGCCGGGGGAGCCCGGGATCCCGGAAAAATACGCGCAGATCATCGCCGACCTGATCGCCGCCGGGGCGCCGCTGGAGGGCATAGGGTTCCAAA
>JAKPUV010001287.1 GCA_029554925.1 Candidatus Hydrogenedentota bacterium
GATTTCTTAGTTTTCGTGGTGTTTGCGGCGCGGGGGGTGGGTTGGATATGATGCGCGGCCGAGGGGGCGTTGGTCGCGCCCCCCGCGAGGGATGGTCCGCATGGTTAGCCGTTTTTCAGCCGCCCGCAGTCTGCTTCTTGCCGGAGCGCTTCTACTGCCGCTGTGCGCGGGCGCAGGGGAACCGATGGAAAACCCCTGGTTCTGGGGTGTGGGCTCGTGCAAATACCATGTCCCCCTGCGGGAGTCGGAGGCCATGATTGACCGCCAGCTCAACACCTTCTTCCCGCTGATTTTCCCGAACTGGGAGCGGCCGGTTACCTTTGCGGACTGGTCGGAGGATTTCATGATCTGGGACCTGTGGGGGCTGGTGGGCCGGAAACTGTCGCCCGAATGGTCCTGTTTCGCCGCCGTGGGCGGGTCGGGAGCGCCCATCCACAACCATGAGTCGCCGAAGCTCTTCGGCGTGGTCCCGTTCAAGGCGGACATGGGTTTCACGCGCGCGGACGTGTACGGTTCTCTGGGCCTGACGTACTACCCCTGGGGCATGCCGCAGTACCCGGAGTCGGGCTCGTTCCTTTCGCGCGCCGTCAACGGGGTGAAGCCCTTCGTGGAGCTGATGGGAAATTACACTTATCTCCACGGGACGGCGACGGTGAAGATGGGGCCGGTCTTCGCGCCGAATCTCTTCAAGCAGAAGCAGGTCTTTGATTACCACCTCGTGGACTTTGCGCCCACCCTGGGCGCGGAGTTCCCCGTGTCCCCCAAGAGTGCGGTGCTTTTCAAGGTGAATTACCATTTCTTCACCACGCACCAGGATGAGTTTAACTCGCCGGGGTTTTCCCTCTCGTTCAAGCATTCCTTCGGCGGGGGAAAGCGCGCGGAAAGGAGGAGGGGGGGCGATGGCCGGAGAGACCACTGACCGCGAGGTCCGGGAGACCGTCGCCGCGCTCCGCGCCGAGGGGCTGCGGATTACGGATGTCCATGTCCACCCCCTGGATGTGATGGGCCATGTCCTGCCGGAGGACAGCGTGGCGGCCGCCGCAGGGGTGCCCGCAGACGCCGGCGTCGGGCGCGCGCCGAGCCTTTCCCAGCGGCTGGCGTTCGGTCCCCTGGCCGACGCGCTCATGCGGGCGGTCTTCCGATTCGCGCCGGGCGCGGCCCACCGCGAGATTGCCCACGTCTTCGCCGGGGCCTCGCGGGAGCGCGTCCTCCGCGAGATGGACGACGCCGGGATTGACCGCGCCGTCCTGCTGCCCATCGAGCCCTGGACCCCGTGGGCGGGCGTGGCGGACGCGTACACCGGCGACCGCCTCGCCGTCCTGGGCAGCGTGGACGTCCACCGCACCCCGGAATCGGAGATTCCCGCGCTGGTGGCGCGGTTCCGCGAGCGCGGCGCGCGGGGCATCAAACTCCACCCCAACCTTCAGGGCTTCCGGCCCCTGCCCGAACAGAACCCGCCCGCCATCGCCCGGCGGCTCCGCGCGCTCTACGCCGCCGCGCGCGAACACCGCCTGTACCTGCATTTCCACGGGGGGCGCTCGTTCTTCGCCGCCCGCGCCGACGCCCGCTACCCCGAAACGCCCCGCCTGCGCGACGCCGCGCTCCTGTCCGCCTTTGTGGATGCCGACGGCCGCAGCCCGTTCTTCGAAACCTGCGGCGTCCCCGTGATCCTCGCCCACCTCGGCCACTTCGGCGTCCACCCCTTCGACGGGGCGCTCCTCCAAAAGATCGCCGGGCGATACGAGCGCGTCTATTTCGACACCTCCGCCGCCTCCGCACAACGCATCCGCGCCGCCCTCGAAGCCATCGGCCCCCAACGCCTCCTCCTCGGCTCCGACGGCCTCTACAACAGCCTCTT
>JAKPUV010001298.1 GCA_029554925.1 Candidatus Hydrogenedentota bacterium
CATGAACCGCAGGGATTTCTTACGGAAGACGGCCACGGGCATGACGGCGCTGGGCGGGGGGGTGTACCTCCTCGGCGCGGCGTCGCCGAAAGAGGCGGACCGCGCGGCCAAACAGCTGTGGCGGAGCACCTGGCGGCCCGAAACGCCCCACCGGCTGCCGGACGCCACCCACGCCCTCGCCCAGCGCGCGATCGCGGGGGAGCACGGCCGGGGGATGGTCCGCGCGGACTTTCAGTTGGATCCCTCCGCCAGCCTGAACGCGACGCAGGACATGCGCTACGCGCAGGCGGCCCTGCTCTGCGCGGAGCACGCCCCCCTGCGCATTCTGCCGGGCGAGAAGATCGTCGGGTCGGCCACGCTGCTGGAGGCGCCGGCCCACCAGACCCCGGTGCTCGGCTGCGCGAGCGTCAGCCACACCACCATCGGCTTCGACAAGGGGCTGAAACTGGGCTACAAGGGGCTGCGCGCCAAGATCGAGGAGCGGCTGGCCCGCGGCGGCGTGTACAAGCCCGAACCCCAGCCCCGGCTGGTGGCCGGGGACGGTGTCTCCGCGGCGCGGTGCGACGCCTCCGCCGCGTTCCACTGGACGGCGCGGCCGCTCCCCGCCTATGCGGGCGCCCCCCTGACAGTGGAATGCCGCGCGCGCGTGACGGCCACCGCCGGATACAACATCCTGGTGGCGCACCGCGACAAGGCGTCCCCCAACCACTGGGAACTCTACACGGAGCCGGGCACCGGCTTTTTCTGCGCCTATGTGCCGGGCAGGACCCCGGCGGTCCACCACAGCCAGACCCCCATTTGCGACGGCGCGTGGCACGACCTGTCCATGACCGTGACGGACAATGCCATCACCCTGCACGTGGACGGGCGCGAGGCGCTGTCGGCGGCCCTGACGGCGCAGCCCGGCGGCAATCTGGAGGACGGACGCGGTTCGGACACGGGCATGCTGTGGATCGGCGCGTATCCCCCCGCCAGCGCGGGCTGCGCCGGCGACATCGCCCGGGTGCGCGTGCTGAACGGCGCGGAGATTGCGGCCGACTGGACACCCGCCGCAGACGCCGCCGGTGAGACAGT
>JAKPUV010001304.1 GCA_029554925.1 Candidatus Hydrogenedentota bacterium
GTCCGCTGTCTGTACGCCTATCCCGGCGGCATCACCGACCGCCTGCTCGACGTCATGGCGGGGGAGGGGAAGGTGGTCCCGTATCTGGACATCCCCCTCCAGCACCTGGTGCCGGAAATGCTTAAGAGGATGCGGCGGCCCTCGGCGACCCTGGGCACGGCCCGGCTGCTGTCCCGCATCCGCAGGCGCCTGCCCGGTGCGGTGCTGCGCACCACCCTGATCGCCGGGTTTCCCGGCGAAACCCGCGAACTCTTCCGCGAAACCGTTTCCCTGTTGAAGGAATACCGCTTCCACTGGCTGGGCGTGTTCGCCTATTCCCCCGAAGAGGGCACCCCGGCGGAACGGTTCCCGGACCTCCCAACGGAGTCCACCCGCGAGAGCCGGCGGCTCCGGCTGCTGGAGGCGCAGGCCGCCATCACGGCGGAGCTCAACGCCGCGCGCGTGGGCGCGGTGGAACGCCTGCTGGTCGAGCATCGGGAGCCGGAATCGGGCCTGTGGCAGTGCCGGGGCCCCTTTGAGGCCCCCGAGGTGGACGGCACGATCTGGCTTTCCGCCGCGCCGGGAACAGTCGCCGTGGGCGATTTCGTGGACGCCCGCATCACGGCGTCGGGCATCTACGACGTGTTCGCGTCGCCGTCGTCGGGGGACTGATCCTCCGGCTTCGCGGCGGGCGCGGGGCGGAACAGCGTGAAGGGGGTCATGATCATCTGGCGCACCCCCGCCACCGTGGACACCTGGCGCACCGCGCGGCCCATCTCGTCCAGCAGCGCGCGGCGCAGCTCCGACTCCTTCACCTCGCCCTCCTCGCGCACCGTCACCAGCCGGTGCATGGCGTACAGCCCCAGGAAGAACGCGATGAAGAAGAGGAAATCCAGCCCGCGCAGGTCCAGGGCCGGCATGACGAAGTCCGCGCCCTCCGGAACCGCCGAAACGTAGTGCAGGGTCAGCACGAGCTGCTGCGAGTCGAACCAGTCGGCGCTGAACCCCGCGATGACCGGGGAGACGGCCGCAGCCAGCCCGGACACCAGGGAGTTCACAGCCAGATAGGCCCCCGCCCGCCCGTAGGGCGCGAGCCGCAGGGCGAGATTCCCGGTGCAGAGGTTCACCCCCGCCGTGCCGATCCCCGCCAGAATGTGGATGAGCAGCAGCAGGGGGACGGTGAGGAAGTACTGCTCCGGCATCGTGGTGAACGGCCACAGCAGGAACGAGAAGATGAAGAGCGGCGCGGACACCGCCAGCACCGCCTTGTGCGAGAACCGGTCCGCCAGCCGGCCCCAGAACTGAAAGAACAGCACATTCACCGCCTGGCTCAGGACCGTCAGCCCGATGACCCAGGACATGTCCATCCCCAGCCGCTGGAGGAGGTAGACGGCGAAGAAGGGCGCCGCGAAGTTGAGGGCGAAGTTCCACGCCCCCAGGAAGACCAGCACCTGCCGGAAGTTGCGGTCGCGCAGGGGCTGGCGCAGGGTGCGCAGGAACGGCTCGTCCGC
>JAKPUV010001309.1 GCA_029554925.1 Candidatus Hydrogenedentota bacterium
CACGAAAGCCGTCGCTTGTCCGGTAATCCGGCGGTTCCTGGAACGACAGCCGCCAAAACACCCGCACCGCCCTCCGCGGCTACTCCCCCCCCGAAACCATGACCATCCGCACAGGCTTCCGCATCGCCCAGTCCCCGTGAGGCAGAAGCGGGCGCGTTGATTCCCGGGCGGCGAAAGGGGTACAACGTCCCCATGGCCGCAGGGGCCGGGAAACGCAACCATGTCCACAGCCCGCAACCGCGAGAAATGGACGCGCGAGGAGCATCTGCTCGCGTTCAACCTGTACTGCAAGATACCGTTCGGCACCATCCACCTCCGGAATCCGCGGCTCATCGAGCTGGCGGGACTGCTGGGGCGGACGCCCTCTTCCGTCTCCTACAAGCTGGCGAATTTCGCGCGCATGGACCCGGCGCTGCAGGCTCGGGGCATCGCCGGACTGACGCACGGCGCCAAGGGGGAGGAGGACGTCTGGCGGGCCTTTCAGGCGGACGCGGAGGCGGTGGCCTTTGAGAGCGAACGGCTGCTTGCCCAACGCCGGGAGAAGCCGCTGGAGGTGTCGGCGGACATTGACGACCGCGATCTGCCCGCCGACGGTAAGGAGCGGGAGTCCGTTGTCCGCGTGCGGGTCAACCAGAGTTTCTTCCGCGGCCGCATCCTGTCCGCCTACGACCACCGCTGCTGCGTCACGGGGCTGGCCGTGCCGGAGCTGCTTGTCGCCAGCCACATCCGCCCGTGGAGCATGGACAGGGCCAACCGGCTGAACCCGCGCAACGGCCTCTGCCTCAACGCGCTGCACGACCGCGCGTTTGACCGGGGGCTCATGTGGATTGCCGACGACCACACCGTGCGTTTCCGCCTGACAGGCGGAAAGACGGACGAGTTGGCGCAGGGCGCGCGGGAATGGCTCACCCGTTTCGAGGGCAGGCGCCTGATCCTGCCCAAAGGATTCTCCCCCGACCCGGCGTTTCTCCGCTGGCACGCGGAACACGTCGCCTGCTGAAACCGGCCGTCGTGTGCGCGGCCGGCAAACCCCTTGCCGGAAGACAAAGCAATCCCATGACGGACGTGTTCACGAAAGAGAAGCGGTCGGAGGTGATGTCGCGGATCCGTTCGCGGGGGAATCTGCGGACGGAGCTGCGGCAGACGTTTGCAATCTGCTGCGGTCCGTGGCATAATTCAATTGCCGTGACGGAAAGGAGCTTCGTGTTCCCGGTCCATGGTGACTGTTGCGGGAAGTGACCTGCGGTTTACCGTCACGGGTTTTTTGTTTTCAGGCCCCATTTTCTGCCCTTGGTCCGGGGGAACTTGACGATCCCGTATCCGGCGATGGTGCCGGACGGGCTGGCGGCGAACCGGGGGACGAGTTTGAGCAGGTACTCGTAGACGGTCAGACTTTCGGCATCGCCGTCCCATGCGTCCCCGTATTCCACGAACTGCCGGTACACTCCGTAGGCCACCAGGTCCGCCAGCTGCAGACGCTCGTCCGCGCTGCTGTCGCTGAAGCGCAGATTCCCAATCCGGTCGAAAGCAAACCCCTTTCTCAGCGGTGATCCCGCCGTCTTGAGCCGCTGGTGCTGTTTCTTCAGGTTGTCCTTGTGCTGGTTGCCCCTCGGGGTGGCTCCGCTCATGTCGTCCACAACGATGTGCGCATATCCGTGCCGCCGGGCCATCTCCAGTTGAACCCGCTGCAAGAGGATGTCATAGGCGATAGCCGGGGCGTAGTGCGCCCTTTCGGCGTAAAGCTGCTGGACCTCCTCCTTCTTCACAACACAAGCCAGAAGCGTGCAGTCCGTGCCGACAATCAGATCATAGACGCTTTCAGCAAACCGCCGAAGTTGGTCCTCGCTGATGGAGAACCTCTCAAGGTATCTTGCCTCGCGTTCCTTGGCGTGCCGCAACCAGTTTGCCTTGATCTCCACGTCCCCCCGCCCGAAGCAGTCCCGCTTGAGTCTGCGCAGGCCGTGGTGAAGCACCCCCGCCTGCGCGGGCGTCACCAGAATCCCGCCAAACACGAAATAGGGGGTGATTCCGCCCTTTGTGCTGTATGCGCGTGGAGAATAGGCATACTCCTTCGTGCCGGAATCATCCACATAGAAGACGTGTGTGTGTTCCTCGGGCATACGGCCCTCCCTGCTTCCAGCAGCACAGGCTCCCAATTCCATCGCCTGATCACATCCGCGCCCGGGATTGCATCTCCACGAGCCGGACGGTATAATACACTTAACCCCCCCGGAGATAGCATCTCCGGCCCGACGCCTCTCTTCCGGGAGGCGTTTCTTTTTTGCGGGGGCATGTTGCTAGACTGCGTTCCTGTCCGGCGAGTGCGCCGGGATTCTCCATACCGGGCGGGTTTGTCCGCCGGCGGGGCGACCATGACGGACGTGTTCACGAAAGAGAAGCGGTCGGAGGTGATGTCTCGGATCCGTTCGCGGGGGAATCTGCGGACGGAGCTGCGGCTGATGGAGATCATGCGGGGGGCGGGGATCACGGGGTGGCGGCGGGGCCAGCCGGTGCATGGTCATCCGCATTTTGTGTTCCGGCGGGAGCGGGTGGCGGTGTTTGTGGACGGGTGTTTCTGGCACGGGTGCCCGAAGTGCTACCGGCGGCCGAAGTCGAACCGGAAGTTCTGGGACGCGAAGGCGGCGCGGAACCGGGCGCGGGATGCGGAGGTGACGCGGACGCTGCGCCGGGCGGGGTGGACGGTGGTGCGGATCTGGGAGCACGCGCTGCGGCATCCGGGCCGGATTGCCTGGCGGCTGGGGCGCGCGCTGGGGTCTAGGGTTTAGGGTCTAGGGTTTAGGGGGTGGGGTTGGGGGTGGGGGTGCCGGGGGAAAAGAAACGCGCCGCGGGGTTTCCGCGGCGCGGTGGGGATGCGGGGGGGGCGGCGGGTTATTTGATGACGGGGCGGAGGATGAGGTTGCGGTATTGGACGGCGGTGTGGTCGCCCTGGAGGTAGAGGGGGCCGGGGCGGAACTCGTCGGCCCAGAGGGCGCCGCCGGTGCATCCGGCGAGGGGGATGTTGTCGAGGATTTTGACGCCGTTGAGGATGACGGTGACGTGGCGGTCGGCGAGGGTGATGTCCATGGTCTGCCATTCGCCGGCGGGCTTTTCGGCGGCGGAGGCGGGGGCGACGCGGCTGTAGATGCCGCCCATGTTGTGGGTGTCGAGGGGCTTCCCGTAACTGTCGAGGACCTGGACCTCGTAGACGCCGCGGAGGTAGATCCCGCTGTTGCCGTCCTTGGGCACGCTGACCTCGAGGGTGAGGTTGAAGTCCTCGAACTCGGCCTCGGTGCGCAGGTTGGCGTAGTGGACCTTGGGCTTGCCCTCCTCCTGGCGGGCGTCGTTGACGAGGACGCCGTTTTCGGCGCGCCAGCCGTTTTTGCCGAGGCCGAGGGGCTTCCACCTGTCGAGGTTCTTGCCGTTGAAGAGGGTGACGGGCTCGCCGAATTTCAGCTTGGCGAGGTCGGGGGCGGGGGGCAGCGGGGGGATGCGCTTTCCGGTGACCTTGACCGAGGCGACGCCGGTGCCGTCGCTCCTGGGGCTGACGCGGGTGCCGGTGATCGTGTCGCCCTTCACGGTGAAGGCGTAGAGGTCGGAGACGTACTGGCTGCGGACGGTGCCGTCGGGCAGTTTGCGCTCGACGGTGTTCCCGCGCGCGGCGCGGAGGGTGCCGTCTTCGAGGTAGACACTGTCGAGGGGCAGGACGCTGCCGCCGCCCCAGAGGACGCTGCCGTCGAGCCATCCGTCCTGCTGTTTGACCTCGAGCCATCCGGCGGCGTTGCCGGGGAGGTCGAGGGCCCAGCGTCCGACGAAGGGCTCCGCGCCGTCCTGGGCAAGGGCGGGCAGGCAGGCGAGGGCGAGCACTGCGGCAAGGATCAAGCGTTTCATGGCGTTTCTCCCGCGTGTCCGGCGGCGCCGGACCGCCGTTTCAGCCGATGTACGAGCAGACATACTCCATGAGGACGCCGTCGGCGACGGCGATGTCGAACGAGGAGTTACCGGGGACGTCGAAATGCGTGCCGGCGGCGTATTCCGACCAGTCCGCGGCGCCCGCAAGTTTCACGCGGCAGGCGCCGGCGACGACGTCCATGCGCTCGGGCAGGCCGGTGCCGAAGTTGTAGACGCCGGGGTAGATGAGGCCGAGGGTCTTCTTCTCGCCGCCTTCGAGGAGGATGGTGTGGCTGACGACTTTGCCGTCGAAGTAGACGTTGGCCTTGCAGACGGCGGTGACGTTGGCGAAGGATTCGGGGCACTGGGGCATGACGGGTCTCCTTGTGGGGGTGGCCCCGGGGCTGCCGGGGGGCGGTTATTATGGCCGCGCGCGGCCCGCCGGTGCAACGCCGGGGGCGGCGGTTCAGGCTTCGGGCGCGTTCTTTCCGGAGAGGAGGGCGTCGAAATAGGCGATGGTGGGCTTGAGTCCCTCGCGCAGGGGGATTTTGGGCTCCCAGCCGAGCTTTTCGCGGGCGAGGGAGATGTCGGGGCGGCGGCGGGCGGGGTCGTTCACGGGGAGGGGCTGGTAGTCCAGGGTGGAGCGGGACCCGGTGAGCTCGATGACGATTTCGGCGAGCTCGCGGATGGTGAACTCGCCGGGGTTTCCCAGGTTGACGGGGCCGTGGAACCCGTCGCAGTCCATCATGGCGGTCATGCCCCGGACCAGGTCGTCCACGTAGCAGAAGGAGCGGGTCTGCGCCCCGTCGCCGTAGAGGGTGATGGGGGCGTTTTTCAGGGCCTGGACGACGAAGTTGCTGACGACGCGGCCGTCGTTCACGAGCATGCGCGGGCCGTAGGTGTTGAAGATGCGGATGACCCGGATGTCCACGCGGTTCTGGCGGTGGTAGTCGAAGAAGAGGGCCTCGGCCACGCGCTTGCCCTCGTCGTAGCAGCTGCGGGGGCCGATGGTGTTGACATTGCCCCAGTAGCCCTCGACCTGCGGGTGCACCTCGGGGTCGCCGTAGATCTCCGACGTGGAGGCCTGGAGGATGCGGGCGCCGACGCGCTTGGCGAGGCCGAGGGTGTTGAGGGCCCCCATGACGTTCGTTTTGATGGTCTTCACGGGGTTGTGCTGGTAGTGGACCGGCGAGGCGGGGCAGGCCAGGTTGAAGATGCGGTCGGCCTCCAGCACGACGGGGTGGGTGATGTCGTGGCGGATCAGCTCGAAGCGCGGGTTGTCCGCGAGGCGGGCGATGTTCGCCTTGCGCCCCGTGAAGAAGTTGTCGAGGCAGAGCACCTCCTCGCCCCGCGCCAGCAGGGCCTCGCACAGGTGCGAGCCGATGAAACCCGCGCCGCCCGTGACCAGATTCACCCGCGTCATGACGTCCTCCAGAAGTGTCGCGGCCCGGGGCCGCCGTGGACCCCGCATGATACCACACGCGGGGGCGCGCGCCCGCCGCGCCCGGGTGTGCTATAGTCTGCCGGGGCGGCGGAAAGCCGCGTTTTCAGGCCCTGAGGCCCGGATTTGGAGCGCATGAGCGAGCACGAACAGCAGACATCGCGGCCCGGTCCCGGGCGCGGGTGTTTCCGGGCGCTCTTTTCCGGCATGGGCCTTTCGGCGTTGTCGGTGGCGCTGGTCTTTCTGCTGCTCGAGGGGGTGCTGCGGATGTCCCAGCCGCACGGGGACAGGCCGTTCGACGGCACCGTCTACGCGGTGCACGCCCCTCCCGAGCTCATCTCCGCCTTCACCTGGGACGGGCAGGGCAACAGCCTCGCCCATGTCCGATCCTCAAACCCCGTGCTGGTGTACGAGATGCGCCCCGGCGTTCGGCTGAACGACTTCATTTCGATCAACTCGCACGGGTTTCGGGACGGCGAGTACGCCCAGGAGAAACCCGCGGACGTTTTCCGGATCTGCGTCATCGGGGACTCTGTGACGTTTGGGTGGTGGCAGCGCCTTGAGGAGACATACCCCAAAGTGCTGGAGGGGCTTCTCGCCGCCCGCGCCGGGAAGGGTCCCCGGTACGAGGTGCTGAACATGGGGGTCGGGGGGTACAACGCCGAGCAGGAGGCCGAACTGTTCGCCTCGCGCGTTCTGCGGTTTCAGCCCGACCTTTTGTTGGTGCAGTACTGCGAAAACGACCACATGATCGGGCAGGACGCCGGGCTTTGGCGGCATTTCACCCGGTCCGGTTCCCGCGCGTGGGATTGGATATCCCTGCGTGCGCTACAGATCCGGAAGATGGCGGCCGGGGGCATCCTCCGCCCGGCCTACGAGCGGATCGCGCGCGTCGCCGGGGAGCACGGGATTCCCGTGGCCGCCGTGATCTTCCACCCCTGCGAGCCGCGCCGCTCCGGCGCGGTGACGCGCGTCGCGGAGATGTGCGCCGGGCTGGGGTTCACCGTGGTGGACCTGTGGCTTCTGAACGAGCGCCCCGACCTGAAGGAGACGTTCGCGGACTTCATCCACCCGACGGTCCTCGGGCACCGCATTGCGGCCGAGGAGATCCTGCGGCGGCTGGACGAGTCCGGTCTGCTTGGCGGGCCGCCCGCGGGTGATTCCGGCGGCGCCCCCGCCGGGAGTGTGCTATAGTCTTGCGTGGGCCGGGGCCCTGCGCGCCCGCCCCCCAAGGGAAGACCGACCACATGGCGATGTGCCCCCATTGCAGGCATCAGAACCCCCCCGGGGCGAGAATCTGCGCCCGGTGCGCCCGGCCTTTGGGCAACGCGACGAGCGAGGAGGCCACCCGCCTGGCCACGCCGCCGGCGGACGACATGCAGTTCCGGCGGGGGCAGGTGGTGAACGGGCGGTACACGGTGCTGGACATGATCGGCCGGGGGGGCATGGGCTGCATCTACAAGGTGCATGACAACGTCCTGGGGGAGGACGTGGCGCTGAAGACGCTGCTGCCGCAGTTTCTGCGGGACAAGATGGTGGTGGAGCGGTTTTTCAACGAGGCGCGGATCGCGCGGAAGCTGGCCCACCCGAACATCGTGCGGGTGCACGACATCGGCAGTGCGGGCAAGGGGGTCTTCATCTCGATGGAGTACGTGCAGGGCGAGTCCCTGCGGAACATGATCGAGAAGCTGCCGCCGGGCAAGCGGCTGCCCGTGGCCGAGGTGCTGCGGATCATCGACCAGCTGTGCGTGGCGCTGGAGTACGCCCACCAGTACACGATCCACCGGGACATCAAGCCGGAGAACATCATGATTGACCGCGACCGGCGCGTCAAGCTGATGGACTTCGGGATCTCGAAGCTCATGGACAACCCGCGCATGACGGGCACGGCGGTGGTCATGGGCACGCCGTACTACATGTCGCCGGAGCAGCTGCGCACCAGCCACGACGTGGACGCGCGCGCGGACATCTACAGCGTCGGCGTGGTCCTCTACGAGGTGCTCACGGGCAACATGCCCACCGGCGTGCCGCGCCCCGCCTCGCAGATGCTCGAGGACATCCCGCCCGCCATGGACGAGATCGTGGCGAAGTGCGTGGACCCGAGCCCCGAGCGCCGTTTCCAGAACGCCGCGGAGCTGCGCGCCGCGCTGCAGCCGGTCATCGAGCTCGTGTCCAAGGGCAAGGACATCACCAAGGTGTCGCGGCGGCAGGCCCGGGGCGGCGCCGCCTTCCCCTGGAAAAAGGCCGCCGGGTGGGCGCTGGTTGCCCTCATCGCGGGCGGCGTCCTGACCGGCCTCGCGGGCCTGGCGCGCCAATGGGGGGCGGCCGGCGCGCCGGTTGCCGCGCCACAGCCCGCCGCCGGGGGGCGCACGGGCGAGGTTCTCCGGCTGATCGGGGAGGTTCGCGCCCGCGTGGAGCCCCTCGCGGGCGCCTCCGAGGCCAACCGCGCGCTGTTCACCGAGGCCGAGCGCCGCCGGGGCCTGCTGGAGGCGGCGGGGTCCGGCGCCGCCGCGTCCGACGCCGAGGAGGTGCTGCGGTGCTAC
>JAKPUV010001312.1 GCA_029554925.1 Candidatus Hydrogenedentota bacterium
GCCGGATCGCTGGCGGTTCTGGGGATGTGCGCCGGGGCGGTGTGCGCGCCGTCCGCCGCCGAAAGGGACAACTGGTGGGGGGACATCCCCGGGTTCATGGACCGCCAGCGGCACCTGGCCCTCGAGTCCGCCGTCGAGACACTGGACAGGGTTCCCCCCGCCCCCGGCGAGGTTCCCGGGCGGCGCACCGCGCTGCTGCTGCTGGACACGCTTTTCCATGAGCCGGACGCCCCGGAGCAGCCCGCCGTGCAGGCTTTTTTCAGGGACCGCACCCGGGGCGTCGCCGACGCCCTCAAGAGCGGTCCGGTGACGGAGGGCGCGCGGATCTGGCGGCTTTACAACCACGGGTTTATTGTGCGGACCGCCGAGGCCACCCTGGCGTTTGACGTCGTCACGGGGGCGCATCTGGAGAAGGAGGGCTTCCGCCTGCCCGACGACGTTGTCGCGGACTTCGCCCGGGAGTGCGACGTCCTCTTCATCAGCCACCTGCACGACGACCACGCCGACCCCGCCGTGGCGGAGGCCTTCGTCCGCGCGGGGAAACCCGTCGCCGTGCCGGGAGACCTGTGGGACGATGCGCCCTTCGCCGCCGGACTGACGCGTCTCGCGCGGGACGCCGGGGCCGTGCAGGTCCTGCCGGTGCGCGACGGCGCCGTGCGCCTGGAGGTGGTCACCTTCCCCGGGCACCAGGGGAAGGCACTGGTGAACAACGTCACGCTGGTCACCACGCCCGGCGGCCTGGCCTTCGCCCACACGGGCGACCAGTCCAACGACGCCGACTTCTCCTGGATAGACAAGGCGGGGGATTCGCGGCGTGTGGACGTGCTTCTGCCCAACTGCTGGTCGCCGGACCTCCCCAGGGTCGTCGCGGGCTTCCGCCCCGCCGTGGTCATTCCAGGGCACGAGAACGAGCTCGGCCACACCCTCGACCACCGCGAGCCCTACTGGCTCACCTACCCGCGCCTCGGCGACGCGCTGCCCCGCGCCGTCCTCATGGCTTGGGGCGAGTGCTATTCCTACCTGCCCAAGGACCGGTGACGGGCGGCACCACTTACCCGTTCAGCGTCCAGCCCTTGCGGTATTCCCGCGCGAGGAGGGCCTGCGCCTCGGGGCTGTTGGTGACCGCGCCGCTTGCGCCGTCGTAGTCAATCTTCTTGCCCGCGCGGTAGGCGACGAGGCCGAGCATCATCATCTCGATCATCTTGCCCGCGTAGTCGAAGTCGCAGGAGGTCTTGAGGTCCCCCTTGCAGGCGTCGAACCACTCGGACTGGAAATTGCCGACGGGCGGCAGGAGCGCGTCCTTCGCGCGCGGGGTGTAATAGGTGAGGTCGCCGTCCTCGTCGTTGGGGATGAGGAAGCGCCGCTCGAAGTGGGAGACGAGGGTGCCCTTGGTGCCCTTGAACATGGCCCCGTGGTTGATCTTGGCGAGGTTCACATAGTCCGCGGGCGCCTTGGGCATCGCGCCGCCCTGGTACCACGAGACGGGGATCGCGGGCCGCCAGTCGTTGGCCGGAAGCTCCCAGGTCAGGGTGAGTTCGACGGGGGTCACCTCGGGGTTGA
>JAKPUV010001319.1 GCA_029554925.1 Candidatus Hydrogenedentota bacterium
AGCGGTGCAGCCACACATGGGCCACCATCGCCGTCCCCACCGCCACAAACAGCAGCACCCCGCCCTGGAACCCCCAGTTCAGCCGCCGCGTCAGCACCCCCTTTTCCCGCCAGATGTGCACCAGGTTCCGCGCGTAGATCACGCTGTTGAAACAGTGGCTCAGCGCGCCGACGGGCGACTTGAGGTAAAACACGCCGTACAGCAGAAGGATCAGGGACCCCACCCCGCTCAGGTACCAGAAGGCCACCGGGATCACGCTGCGGCCGCGCCGCTCGGACACATACCACTGGAGATAGAAGCGCCCGTAGAAAATGAGCGCGCCCGCCGCGCCGAGGGTCTGCCAGAAAACGGCCGCCCCGGCATCTGAGAGGAAATGATCCAAGAGAGGGCCTCTTCCCGCCGTTCACAGGCGGGAAGTGTACCACGCCCGGCGCGGTCGGGGAAAAGACCGCGTCGCCAGCTGTCCGTCATATTCGGGCCATGCGCCCCGCCGGTTGCTGGGTCCCATCCATCGGCCCGTCCGGCAGGTCAGACGGGTTTGCCCTGATGGTGGGGTCGGCCGCCGGGGGCGGCGGGAATCGGCTCAGGTCAAAATTTCAGCGGCCCATGCACATTGTTCTTGCTTTTTGACTACATTTTGTATATATTGAGTCGGATTTTGCAGTGAATACCGGCTAGCAAACGAAGATTTTAGGGGCAAAAGAGCGGAAAGTATCGTCTTTGATATGGATGCGTCCACTGCAAATAGTCGTCATCATGGGCCGCGCAGCGACCTCGGGCTGATCATCGCGTCCGGGGCGCGCGTGGCCATGCTGGAAGCACTCCTGCCCGACCCCTCCCCCTCCTTCTACCAGCGGCAGTTGGAGGCGGCGACGGGGCTGCCCCTGCGCGCGGTGCAGCGCGAACTTGAGCGCCTGACGGCGGCGGGGCTGCTGTTCCGCCGGACCGAGGGCAACCGGGCCTATTACCAGGTGAACCAGGACTCGCCGCTGTTCGCCGAGCTGCGCGCGCTGGTGCTGAAGGCGGCGGGGCCCGCGCTGCGGCTGCGGGCGGCGGCGGCGTCCGACCCGTCGGTGCGGATGTGCCTGCTTTCGGCGGGGCGCGACCGCGCGCTGGCGGTGCACCGGGACGCGCGGCGTCCGGCGCTGCGGGATCCGGACATCGCGGTGGGGTTCATGACGGCGGAGGCCTTTCTGGCCGCCCTGCGCGCGGGGGACGCGGAGACGGCGGCTTTTCTCCGTGAGGGGACCGACCTGTTGGGTCGCCGGGAGGATCTGCTGTGGCGGCATGTGGAGGCCGCGGGTCACAACGTGAAGAAGGAGCACGGGGTACCATGAGAGAGAAGACGGCGGACATCGCGCAGTTGTGCGCCTCGTGGCGGG
>JAKPUV010001320.1 GCA_029554925.1 Candidatus Hydrogenedentota bacterium
CAGCTCCTCGGTCTCCAGCACCGTCACGTTCAGCGGGGCCTTCGGGTCGTACTTGTCGAAGTAGTGCGCGTCATAGTGCGCCTTGCGCATCCACAGCGCCACCACCAGCACCACCAGCACGACCGCCGCGATTTTCAGGGCTTTTTTCAGCATGGCGACTCCCTCTCTGGCTCGGTTTAACGGGGGTTTTGCGCGAGTATACCACAGCCCCGCGCGGGGGGCGGAGGGGGCAAAGGCGATGGACGGCATGGACAGTATGGACGGTATGGACCGGCTCGGGCTGAGGGCCTTCTTTGTCCATGCCGTCCATACTGTCCATAGCGTCCATTTCCCCCGTCCCTCCGCCGGTTCGCGGGCGGGCGGGGGGATGGTCTATCATGGATCCGGGCGCGGACGGCGCCCCCATCAGGAGACCGGACCATGAAGACGACGCAGACCGGACAGGCCGGCACGAGCCGGCGGCAGTTCATGCGGGGTGCCCTGGCCGCGGGCGCGGCGGGCTGGACCTTCGCGCGGATGGACGCGGCGAGCGCGGCGCGGGTGATCGGCGCGAACGACCGGGTCAGGCTGGGCCTCATCGGCTGCGGGGGCCGGGGCCGGTGGGTGATGCAGAACATGGTCCAGCCGGCGAACGCGAACACGGCGCTGGTGGCGGTGTGCGACATCTGGAAGAAGCGCCGCGACACCTACCCGGCCGAGGCCGAGAAGCTCTACGGCCTGAAGCCGGAGGTCTCCGCAGACGCCCGCGCGCTGCTGGACCGCGCCGACGTGGACGCGGTCATCATCGCCACGCCGGACCACCACCACTGCCTGCACACGATGGCCGCCGTCGCCGCCGGGAAGCACGTCTACGTGGAGAAGCCCATCGCGCCGACGCCGGCGGACCTCCCCGAGCTGCTGGCGCTGGTGGAGGCCGTGAAGGGGTCCAAATGCGTCGTGCAGCACGGCACGCAGGGCGTGAGCGGCGCGGGCGCGGCGGCCATCCGCGACTTCATCCGCGAGGGGAAACTCGGCCGCCTCTTCCGCATCGAGTCCACCGAGTCCCTCACGGCCCCCTACTGGAACGGCTACACGGGCCCCGAGTCCGAG
>JAKPUV010000006.1 GCA_029554925.1 Candidatus Hydrogenedentota bacterium
GTCGGCCCAGCCTTTGGCGCGTTCCAGCGCCTTCTTCCAACCCTGTTTCATTGCGGCGCGGCCCGCCTCGTTCGTTCGGGGGAGGAAACGCCTGTCTTCCCGCCACTGCCCGGCGATGTCGCCGGGCCCGTCCCAGAAGCCCGCGGCAAGCCCCGCGAGGCAGGCGGCGCCGAGGGCCGTGGTCTCAATGACCTCCGGCCGCGAGAGGGGCACGCCCAGCGTGTCCGCCTGGAACTGCATGAGCAGGTTGTTCGCGCAGGCGCCGCCGTCCACCCTCAGCTCGGCCACGGGCGAGCCGGTGTCGGCGGCCATGGCCTCGATCACGTCGGCCACCTGGAAGGCCACGCCCTCCAGGGCGGCGCGGGCGATGTGGGCCGCCGTCACGCCGCGCGTGAGGCCCGCGAGGACGCCGCGCGCGTAGGGGTCCCAGTGCGGCGCGCCGAGCCCCGCGAAGGCGGGCACGAGATAGACGCCGCCGTTGTCGGGCACGGAGGCGGCCAGCGCCTCGACCTCGGCAGCCGTGCGGATGAGCCCCAGCCCGTCGCGCAGCCACTGGACCACGGCCCCGGCGATGAAGACGCTTCCCTCGAGGGCGTAGGTGGTTTTTCCGTTGAGCCGCCAGGCCACCGTGGTGAGGAGCTGGTTGGACGACGGCACGGGCGCGCCGCCCGTGTTGAGGAGCATGAAGCAGCCGGTGCCGTAGGTGTTCTTCACCATGCCGGGGCGCAGGCAGGCCTGCCCGAAAAGGGCGGACTGCTGGTCGCCCGCCACGCCGCGCACGGGCACGGCCCCGGGCAGCAGGCCGGGCGCGGTCTCGCCGAAGTCGCCGCTGGAGTCGCGCACCTCGGGCAGCAGGCTCCGGGGGATGTCCAGCGCGGCGAGCAGCTCGTCGTCCCAGTCGCCGGTGCGGATGTTGTACATCAGGGTGCGGGAGGCGTTGGACGCGTCGGTGGCGTGGACTTTTCCGCCCGTGAGCCGCCAGACGAGCCAGGAGTCCACCGTTCCGAAGGCGAGCTGGCCGCGCTCGGCGGCGGCGCGCGCGCCGTCCACGTTGTCGAGTATCCAGCGGACCTTGGTGCCCGAGAAGTAGGCGTCCAGCACGAGGCCCGTGCGCTCGCGGAAGAGGGGCTCCAGCCCGCGCGCCTTCAATTCATCGCAGAGCCCCGCGGTGCGCCGGTCCTGCCACACGATGGCGTTGCACAGGGGGCGCCCGGTGGACCGCTCCCACACGAGGGTGGTCTCGCGCTGGTTGGTGATGCCCAGCGCGGCCACCCTGCCGGGGGCCACGCCCGCGCGGCCCAGGGCCTCCGCGGCCACGCTCACCTGGGAGGCCCAGAGGTCCTCGGGGCGGTGCTCCACCCAGCCGGGCCGGGGAAAGAGCTGCTCGAACTCGCGCTGCGCCGTGGCCACCGGCACGCCGACGGCGTCGAACAGGATGGCCCGGGAACTGGTGGTTCCCTGGTCCAGCGCGAGGACATACTCACTCATGCCCGTCTCCTTCCCGCGCGCGCCCGCGCGTCACTCGGCCTCCAGCAGCAGATAGTCCAGCCCGAACATGTGGCGTTGTTGCGCCTTTTCGTTCGCCCCGATGATCTCCACCTTCAGCTCGTTGCGGCCCGCCTTCAGCGTCTCCCTGCCCAGCAGGAAGGGCTTCGGCTTGGAGACGGTTCCGGCGTGAAAGAGATCCATGGGATGGCCCAGGGGCTTCCCGTTGAGGTGGTACTGGACGGTCCCGTAGTCCGGCGCCTTCGTCACCCGGGCCTGAATCTTGTACGCGCCCGCCTTCTCCACGTCGAAAGCCAGCGTCAGCGTGTCGCCGGGCTTCCCGTCGCGCCACCAGAGCTGCCGGCCCCTGCTCCACGCGCCGTCCTGATACTCCCTGACACCCCCGGTCATGGAGACGATCTCGAGGGTTTCCCCCTCCATCGCCCCCTCCACGCCGGGGACGCCCGGAAGCGGGGAGACGACGAGCAGCGCCGGGTCCACCGGGGGGGTGTTGTCGGAGGACGTGGCCGGGGCGTACCAATAGGGCGTCACGGCCTGCGTCACCCTCGTGTCCGCCGAGTGCCACATCTCCATGTCGAACCGGAAGGACTTGGTCCACGGGATGTCGTCCATCACATGGTAGCGGCTGACGCAGTTGTGGCCGTAGTTGCCCGGGCCGTCGCAGCGGGGCTGGTTGTGATAGGCCTGGGTGAACACCTCGGGGCTGCACCACGCGTAGCTGAAGTAGTCCTCGGTGCCCGTGCCGAAATGGCTCGGGAAGGCCTCGCCGTCCACGTAGATCTTCTCGTCGCCCTCGCCCCACCAGTCCACCACGGGGTTTGTGATGTGCAGCATGACCCCCGCGAAGCGGCCGGGGCCGCCGTCCACGGCCAGATAGTTCCAGTCGATCATGGGGCGCGTGGGCAGGTCGCGCACGGCGCGCCATTTCGCGTGGAAGTACAGGCTGCCCTCC
>JAKPUV010000039.1 GCA_029554925.1 Candidatus Hydrogenedentota bacterium
CCCTCGAAACGCTGACCGGCCAGCTCCGCCTTCATCTCCTCAATGCGCTTGCGCATGTCCAGCGCCTGCTGGAGCAGCCCGCCCATTTTCGCCAAATCGCCCAGTCCGCGAAGCATAGACACTCCTTTCCTGTTTCCAGAGAGCCGTAGTATACCACCCGTCCGCGCGCCGGGACGCCTACAGGAAGGAGGAGGGGGTGTTCACCTCGGCAAACCGGTCGCCTCCCTGCCCGATCTGGGAGAAGACCCGGTGCAGCTTGACCAGCTGCTCCGCCCGCCGCGGGATTTCCTCCGGAATGTGGCGCGCCTCCTTGCAGGTGGCGATCCAGCCCTCGCCCACCTCCACGGACATGTCCGGATGGCGGAGGAAATACTCAATCATGGGCTTCTGAAACACCGTCTCCATAACGCTTGTCTCGGACGCGAAGACGCTGAACTGTTTGGAGAACTGCTCGTCGTCGAAATGCAGCTGGATCTTTCCGTATTCGGCCACGTTGCCGACTTTTTCCATGAAGGCGGGGGGATAGATGCGGACCTCGGGCACGCGGAGGTCGTGACGCAGGATGGCCACGCTCTGGCAGTGCCGCACCTTGCTGTACTTGTCGCCGGTCGTGTAGTGGTAGTCGAACAGGTACACCAGCTGGCCCTTGTACCTGCCGGTGATGATGTTGGAGGCGTAGCGGTTCTTGCCCCGGCGGAACTGGAAGAGCAGGCCGAGGCGCCTGGGCAGCCCGTAGCTGAGGTACTGGAAGTGCAGCTTCATCGTCGCCGCCATGTCTATGAAGGCCTTGCGGCGGAGACTCTGGTAGTAGAAAAAAAGGCTCACCGCCAGCGTGAACACGCTGACGATGAAAAGTCCGAACAGAAATTGTGACAATGACTCGCTCATGGGCCCGCCGTTGCCGCGGAATCGCTCTTGCAATATAATGGCGCAATGGGACGGCCAATTCAAGCCGACCGCATGACGCCCCCAAAAGGGGCCGCAGAAGGAAGGATTCCCGCCTTGGAAATCACCCGGGACCTGCTGCTCCGGCACGATGTGCCCGGGCCCAGGTACACAAGTTATCCCACGGTCCCGGAATGGGGCCGCGATTTCGGGCCGGACCAGCACGCCGCGGCCCTCGAAAGGGCCGCCCTCACCCCCGAGCCGCTTTCGTTGTATGTCCATCTCCCGTTCTGCGCGGCGCGGTGCCTCTACTGCGGGTGCAACACCATCGTCCCGCGCGACAGAACCCCGCTCTCTTCCTATCTCGATGACCTGGAACGGGAAATCGGCCTGGTCGCGGAGCGGTTGGGCGCCCGGAGACGCGTTTGCCAGATGCACTGGGGCGGGGGAACGCCCAACTACCTCGAACCGGAGGAGCTGGCCCGCCTGTTTCACCAGGTGACAGGGCGCTTCTCCCTGGAAGACGGCGCGGAACTGGCCGTGGAAATCGACCCCTGCACCGTCCGGGACGATCATCTTGAGGCGCTGGCCTCCCTGGGGTTCAACCGCGTGAGCATGGGGGTGCAGGACCTCAGCCCGGCGGTGCAGCAGGCCGTCGCCAGACACCAAACCCCGGAGATCACCCGGCGCGTTTTCGAGAAATGCCGGGCGCTGGGGTTTGGCGGGATCAACATGGACCTGATCTACGGGCTCCCCCTTCAGGAGCCGGAAACCTGGGCGGAAACCCTGCGCACCGTCGCCGGACTCGGCCCCGACCGCGTCGCCGTGTACGGTTTCGCCTTTCTGCCCGAACGGCTCCCGCACCAGCAGGCCCTCGCCGCCCTATCCATGCCCACGGGTCCGGAAAAGTACGCGCTGTTCGCGCAGGCGCGGAACGCCCTGCTGGCCGCGGGCTACCACCCCATCGGCATGGACCATTTCGCGCGGCCCGACGATGAGCTCTGCCTGGCCCTGGACCGGGGAAAACTCGGCCGCAATTTCATGGGATACACCGTGGCCGCGGCGCCCGACCAGATCGGATTCGGTCTGTCCGCCATCAGCGAGGCGGGGGACGCCTACGCCCAGAACCACAAGGACCTCCCCGCCTACCACGCCGCCTTGGAGGCGGGCACCCTCCCGACGGCCCTGGGAATCGCCCTCACGGAGGATGACCGGCTCCGGAGATGGGTGATCCGGGAGCTCATGTGCAATTTCACGCTGGATTTCCAAACCATGCGCGAGCGGTTCGGTGTTGCGTTTTCCGAACGGTTCGGCGACGAGCGGCCGGCGCTGGACCGGCTGGCAGGGGAGGGGTTCCTCCGGCTTGAGGAGGGGGCCCTCCGGGTGCTTCCCCTCGGCGCGGTGTTCATCCGGAACATCTGCATGGTCTTTGACAGCCGGCTCCGCCGCAACCAGGCCCCCAAGGGCTTCTCGAGGACAGTATGACGTCACCGCGCGCGGAACACGCTCTCCAGGTGGCCGTCGTCGGCGGGGGCATCACGGGGCTTTGCGCCGGATGGCACGCCGCCCGCAAATGGGGCGCGGACGCCGTGCGCGTGCTGGAGGCGGGGGAGGGGCCGGGGGGAACCACCCGCTCGGACCGCGAAGGCGGCTACATTCTGGACTGGGGGCCGAACGGGTTCCTCGACCGTGAACCCGCGACCCTTGAGTGGCTGGAGGCCCTCGGCGCCGCGGCCCTGCTGCGCCGGGCGGATGAAACCGCGGCAAAGCGGTACATCCTGCGGCACGGGCAATTGCACCGCGTGGCCGGACCGCCCGCCTTCTTTCTATCGCCGCTGCTTTCGCCAATGGGCAGACTGAGGGTCTGCTGTGAGCCCCTGGTCCCGGCAAAACGGGACCACACGGGGGAGAGCATCCACGATTTCGCGCAACGCCGCATCGGGCGGGAGGCGGCGGAGACCCTGGTCGGTCCCATGGTTTCCGGCGTGTTCGGGGGAGACGCCCGCCAACTCAGCCTGGAACACTGTTTCCCGCGCATGGCCGAAATGGAACGGGTCCACGGCGGCCTGTTCCGGGCGCTTCTCGCGAAGCGCAAGACCAACCCCAAGGCCAGCCCCGTGGGCCCCTCCGGCACCCTGACCACCCTGGAGAACGGCATCGGCCAGCTTCCCGAAATCGCCGCCGAGGCGCTTGGGGGGGCATTTGCCCCCCGGTCACCGGTAAGGAAGATCGCCCCCTCCGGCGGTGAGTACCAGGTGTCGTGCGAAAACGGCGACGTGTGGCGCGCCCGGAACGTGGTCGTGGCCTGTCCCGCATATGCCGCGGCACCCATGCTCGCGGAGACCGCCCCCGGGGCCGCCGACGCCCTGAACGCCATTCCCTATGCGGGGATGGCGGTCGTCTGCGCCGGGTACAAGCGGGACCGCGTGGCCCACCCCCTTGACGGCTTCGGGTTTCTGGTGCCGCGCGACGGCTCCCTGCGCATGCTGGGCTGCCTGTGGACCTCCTCCATCTTTCCCCACCAGGCCCCTGCGGACGGGGTGCTGCTGCGCACCATGCTGGGCGGGGCGACGGACCCGAATGTCCTGTCCCTGACGGACACGGAACTCGTGGAGCTGGTCGCAGGGGAACTCAACCCGCTGTTGGGAATCACCGGCCAGCCGGACTTGCTGCGCGTGTTTCGGCACCCCCGGGGCATCCCGCAGTACACGCTGGGACACGGAAGCCGCCTGGAAGCTCTGGAACGCTGCGAGGCGGAGCATCCGGGCCTGGTATTCGCGGGCAACGCCTACCGGGGGGTGGGGCTGAACGACTGCGTCCTGTCAGCCCGCCGCGCCGTGGACCGGCTCCGCGCCTAGCGGCTGAGACCGGTCTTGTCCATCATCCTGCGCCAGAGGGTCTTGGCCTCCGTGCCGGAGGCCGTCAGCAGCGCCGTCTCCCCCAGCACCTTGTCGCCCAGGACAAGCTTCACACCGCCCACCTCTGCCCCGGCGGACACGGGGGCCTCCAGCGCCGAAGGGGCGCTCACCATGAGCTGAAGCTTCCCGGCGTCCGCCTTCAGCACCACCGTCTCCAGGCCCTCCCGCGCGGACAGGGAAACCGCCGGGCCCACTCCGTTCGTCACGGGAACCGGCCGCCCCACGGTCATGCCCGCCGTCACAGGACGGACGCGGGTGACCATCCCCAGGCCTTGTTCCAGGGCCTCCTGGGCGCTTTCAAACCGGCCGCGCTTCGTGTTCCCCATGACCACCGCGATGACGCGCACGCCATCGCGGGCCGCCGTTGCGGTGATGCAGAAGCCGGCCGCGCGGATGAATCCGGTCTTGATGCCGTCGCAGCCCGGCACCACGCCCAGCAGCTTGTTGGTGCTCGCCTTCACCCCGTCCGACTCGCGGAAAACCAGCTCCCTGCGCGAGGTCCACTCCAGAATCTTCGGGCGCGCCACGCACGCGCGGCCCAGCAGGGCCATGTCACGCGCCGTGGTCAGGTCAAAGGACTCGCCCTTGGAGGGCGGCAGCCCGTGCACGCTGTGGAAAACCGACTGGGTCATGCCCAGTTCCTGCGCGCGGCGGTTGCACGCCTCCAGATACTTCTCCTTGCTCCCCCAGAGCCCCTCCGCCACCGCCATGGAGGCGTCATTCGCGGAGGCGACAGCTATG
>JAKPUV010000051.1 GCA_029554925.1 Candidatus Hydrogenedentota bacterium
CACGAAAAGCTCGCCCTGCCACCGGTCCTTTCTGGTCTGCATGCGCTACCTCCTGTAACGCTACAATCATATCATACTATAACGCCTAATGTCAAGGCCGGAGGCGCCCAATGGGGGTTTTTCAACAGCTCCACAGTCACCGTTTAGTTTGGCTCCTTGGCCTTCACACTGAATGCGGAGAGCGAGATCACGCGGAGGAACCCAGAGGGACGGTCCGCAGATGGCGCAGATTCATGCAGAGGGGAGATGCGGGGGCCTGGGAAGGCCGATCTCCTGATTTGCCTTTTTGAGGATGGCCGCACAGGAGAGGGACGTTTCCAGGGGGGGGGAGCGAACCACGGAACACACGGAGGACACGGAGGGGAAGAAGAGGGACGGGGGGAGCGGGGCCGGGGGCGGGTAGGGGCGGATCATCATCCGCCCTCTTCGCGGACGGGAGGGCGCAGACGGTGGAGGCTTTTTTTTCGGCGGTCAGAGCGCTTGACGGGCATTGCTTAATCTCACTTTTTGTATTATACTGAGGAGTGCAACGGCGTGTGGCCGGCGGACAGACGATTCCGCCCCGCCTGTAGTGCCGGGCGCACGGCTCGCTTTCCAACCCGAGGAAGGGCGGAAGGGAAAGGAACGGAGCCATGCGCGGGAAGAGCGGATTTACCCTCATCGAACTGCTGGTGGTCATCGCGATCATCGGCATCCTGGCGGCGATTCTGCTGCCGGCCCTCGCGCGGGCGCGCGAGGCGGCCCGGCGTTCCAGCTGCCAGAACAACCTGAAGCAGTGGGGCCTCGTTTTCAAGATGTACAGCAACGAGGCGAAGGGGGCGTTTCCGCCCATGCTGGCGATGTATGTGCCCGCGGGGACGCTCCAGTGCGACACGTCGGACGCGGCGGGGCGCCCGTTCGTCATCGCGGCGGGCCCCAAACTGACGGCGATCTACCCCGAATACCTCACGGACCCGGCGATTGTCTTCTGCCCCTCGGAT
Source organism: Candidatus Hydrogenedentota bacterium (assembly GCA_029554925.1). Classification (GTDB taxonomy): domain Bacteria; phylum Hydrogenedentota; class Hydrogenedentia; order Hydrogenedentales; family CAITNO01; genus JAAYBR01. The sequence continues at coordinate 981 of JAKPUV010000051.1, forward strand.
CCGGAGGACAAGCCGGACGACGCGAACGCGCGGTCGGACTTCATCGGGGAGAACGGGATCCCGGTGCGGCAGGGGGAGCCCATGGTCACGCAGCCCTGCACGGGCCAGACGCGGGGGCTGCAGATCGCGGACCTCAGCTACCAGTACCTGGGCTGGGTCTTTGACCTGTGCGACACCACCCACGAGGCCGTCACGGTCAGCAATCTGACCGGCCCCCGCCAGATGCTTGAGACGGCGGTGGCGGCGGGCCTGCTGAACTTCGCGCTGGGCAACGTCGGGCCGAACAGCGAGTCGCAGATGGACCAGGACCAGACGGTCTCGCCGGGGTTCGGCAACGGCGGCTCGGGGCTTCCCGGCACGACCGCGGGCCCGGACACGGTGTACCGCCTGCGCGAGGGGATTGAGCGGTTTCTCATCACGGACATCAACAACCCCGGCGCGAGCAGCATGGCCCAGAGCACGGTCTGGATCATGGGCGACGGCGTGAGCGTGTCCATCAGCGAGTTCAACCACATCCCCGGCGGCTCGAACTTCCTGTACATGGACGGCCATGTGGAGTTCATCCGCTACCAGGAGCTGGGGCCTGCGCCGGTGAACGGCGTCATCGCCAGCTTCTTCGGCACCATCATGGGCGGCTTCCTGTCCTGACCCGTCCCGCCTGAAAAACAATGGCCGCCGCGTCCCGGGGGGCGCGGCGGCCTGTTCTTTCCACGGGGGTCAGCAGCGGCGGCCGTGGGTCAGTTTCCAGGGCGCGCGGTACTCGCAGCCCACCAGCGCGTCGGCCTTCGGGTTGCCGATGACGGCCTCCTTCTCCACGTCCCAGTGCACCTCCGCGCCGCTTTTAAAGGCGAGGTTGCCGAGGTGGGCGATGCTGGAGACATAGTGGCCGACTTCCAGGTTCTCCACGGGTTTCTCGCGGGTTCTCAGGCATTCCAGGAAGTTGGCGATGTGCGCCGGGCGGGCGTCCTTGCCCGCGGGCGCCTTCACGGCCTCCAGCCCCTTCTTCTTCGGCTCGGGGATCAGCTCCCAGCCATCCTCATTAATGATCACCGTGCCCTCGGTGCCGCTGAAGAGCATGCCGTGGGGCTGGCCGCCCGGCCCGATGCCGCCCTGAATCTGGTGCTCGAAGACCAGCGTGTACTTCGGGAACTCGTAGACCGTCACCTGCGTGTCCGGCGTCTCGCTGTTGTCGTCCAGCACGAGCTTGCCGCCCATGCTGCTCACGCGCAGCGGCGGCTCCGGCCCCATGGCCCACAGGCACACGTTCAGCAGGTGCACGCCCCAGTCCGTCATCAGCCCGCCCGCATAGTCCCAGAACCAGCGGAAATTGAAGTGGAAACGGTTCTCGTTGAACGGGCGCTGGGGGGCGGGCCCCAGCCACATGTCGTAGTCCACCCCCGCGGGCGGGTCGCCGTCCGGCGGGTTGCCCACGCCGCCGAGCCAGTCGAGGTAGGCCCACGCGCGCACCATGCGCACCTTGCCGATGCGGCCCGACTGCACGCACTCCACGGCGGCGCGGTAGTGCTCGCCGCTGCGCCACTGGGTGCCCATCTGCACCACGCGGCCGTTGGCCCTTGCGGCCTCCAGCATGGCGCGCCCCTCGTCAATCGTCTTGCCCAGGGGCTTCTCCACATACACGTCCTTGCCCGCCTCGCACGCCATGATGGTCGGCAGGGCGTGCCAGTGGTCCGGCGTGCAGACGAGCACCATGTCAATGTCCTGGCGGTCGATGATCCGCCGGAAGTCCGACACCGTCTCGGGCGCCTTGCCGCGCAGCTCCTCCACCATCCGCGCGCGCTCCGCCATGCGCGACGCGTCCACATCGCAGATTACCGGGCAGTCCACCTCCTTGTGGTGGAGGAAGCAGGGGAGGTCCGCCTGCGAGATGCCGCCGCAGCCGATCAGCCCGAGACGGATCTTCTCGCTGGGCGGCGGCGCGGTCTGCGCGCGGGCGGTGGAGAGCAGCGTCGGCACGGCGGCCATGCCCAGCGCGCTGGCGGTGATGAACTCGCGGCGGCTCGGGGTGTCCATTTGTCTTGTCCTTCCGGTTGCTTCGTTCGGCTCCGGCGCGGCCCGTCCGCGCCCCCCAGAACACTAGCAGATTTCCCGCCTTGTGTAAACCTCCTTCCGGTGGCGGTGTCCGGCCCCCGTGTGCATAATCGGGGGACCAACCCGCAAGGAGCCGTTCCCATGCGTTCGCATCTCCCCGCCCTTTTCGTTTTCGTCTGTGCCCTTGCCGCCGCGCAGGCGGAGCCGGGACTTGCCGGGTTCGCCTCGGTCCACGAGGCGGTGGCCGCCGCGAAGGGGGCACCGGTTTTTCTCCCGGCGGGGGAGTGGCGCGTCTCCGAGCCCGTCGTCTTTCGCGGTGCGGGCGGCGGCCTCTACGGCCACGGCACGCTCATCCAGGAGAACCCGGACGCGCCCGTCCTCCGGGTGGACGGCGCGGAGAACGTGCGGATCGAGGGGATCACGCTGTGCCGGCCTCCGGACACCGACGCGGCCGCGCCGGGAATTCTGGTGGAGAACGCCCGCGACATCGTGATCCGGGGGGTGACGGTCCGGGGCAACCGCGCCCGCGAGGGGGCCGTGGAGGTGCGCGACTCCGTGGGCTGCCGCATTGAGGACTGCGAGATTCTCGACTACAAGCGCGTCGCCGTGGACGACCGGACGGGGCCAAGCGAGATCCATTACGGCTACGCGTTCAAATGCATTGACGGCACCGGCATTATCGCGCGCGGGGTCGAGGACCTGTCCATTGTCAACAACCGGGTGGTCGAGCGGCGGCTGATGCCCACCCGGGAAATGAAGGAGCAGCACGGGCTGGGGAACCTGACGGAGGGAAAGCACCCCACGAAACCCGGCGACCTGGCCCAGGGCGTGGTCGAGCGGGGCCATGTCAACAACTGGCACCAGGGCTCCGCCATCCTGGTGACGGACCCCGAGAAGTCGCGTTTCATCCGCGTCACGGGCAACTACATCGAGAACGCCGCGCAGGGCATAGACCTCCACTGCGACCACGCCGTGGTGACGGGCAACACGGTGAACCGGGGCATGATGGGCATCAAGATGACCCACGGCTGCCGGAACCTCATCGTGTCGGACAACCTGCTGTCGCGCATTGACCTGTGGGGCATCCTCATGAACCCCGGCGCGGC
>JAKPUV010000052.1 GCA_029554925.1 Candidatus Hydrogenedentota bacterium
GGCGCGGCCTGGGCAAGGATGTCGCCCTCATCACCGACGGGCGCTTCTCCGGCGGCAGCCACGGCTTCGTGGTCGGCCACATCACCCCCGAGGCCTTCGACGGCGGCCCGCTCGCCCTCGTGCGCGACGGCGACCCCGTCACCATAGACGCGAAGAAGCGGACCCTGACCCTCGGTGTGCCGGAGGAGGAGCTGGCCCGCCGCCGCGCGGCGTGGAAACAGCCCACGCCCCGCTACACCCGCGGCGTGCTGGCGAAATACGCCAGGCAGGTGACCACAGCCTCCGAGGGCGCGGTGACCGACAAGGACCTGTAGGGCGGCGGGAACGCAGACCCGCACGGACGGTCCTGGAGAGGATCAACCCTAACAGGCTGTGGCAAAAAGGCCGGCGGTTCGTGGCCCCCCCCTCAGGGGGGTGGCCGCGTCTTCGCGGCCGGGGGATGTTCTTAACGCTGACGCCACTGCCCAATCTCCGGAACATCCCCCTGTTCGCTCCCGCGAACCACCCCCCCCTGAAGGGGGGACCCGGACAACGCGCGAGCGTCAAACCAATGTTCATCGCCAAGCCGACTCCTGACGTGGAGGCGTCCAAGGGTCAAGAATGCCGTCATTGAACTTCTGCCACAGGCCCCTAAGAGGCCCTGTCGGCACTGCGCAAGAGTTGCCCGTCCCCTGTGGGCAGGGGGCGGTTCTTTGCGCAGTCTCCCCTGCGCACCCCCCTGTTTCATCTCCATTTCCCCCTTTGTTTATGCGCCTTTCGCGCCGCCGGCGCCCGCTGGCACGCGCGTTGCTCCCTGTGCCTTTGTCCGGCGCGCTGGGCGCCGGGAAGAGACAGACGGCAACGAAAAGGAGACGGATCATGAAGACGAGGCAGACCATCATCGGTGTTGCGGCGGCGCTGGCCGTCGCGGTGTGTTTGGGCGCGGCCGTGGCGGGGGCGCAGCCCCCCGGCGGGCCGATGGGTCCGCCGCCGGGAGGCCCCATGGGCCCGCCGCCGGGCGGCGGCATGGGGCGCGGCCCGATGTTCCCCCCGCCCGAGTCGCTGGATGCGGACCAGGACGGCACGGTGACGCATGACGAGTTCAAGATCGCGTGGATGAAGCAGGTGGAGAAGCAGTTCGCCGACCTGGACGCGAACGCGGACGGCGTGCTGGAGGGCGAGGAGCTGGACCGTCTGCCCGGCCCGCGGCGCGGCCGCGGCGAACGGCCCGGCCCGGGCGGCCCGCGCGGCCCGCACATGGGCCCGCAGGGCGGTCCCCAGGGTGGACCGCAGGGTCCGCCGCCCGAGGGCCCGCCCCCCGGCGAGGGCAGGGACGGTGACCGCAAGCCGCCCTTCCCCGGCAAGAAGGAGATGGACCAGGACCATGACGGCCGCGTGACGAAGGACGAGCACCGGAACGCCTGGGAGCAGTCCGTGGAGACGATGTTCAAGCGGATGGACGCGAACGGCGACGGCAAGCTGGACGAGGAGGAACTGGCCAAGCGGCCGGGTCCGCCGCCCCCCGGCGGTCCGCGGCGATGACCCCGCATCGGGGATGATGCCCGGCAGGGGCGCGGGAAGCGGAAACGCTCCCGCGCCCCGATGCCTGTTCCGCCGGGCACTTGCCGGGTCCGTAGCTTGGGAGAGTAGAATGGACCGCATGAGGAAAACAGGATTCGTCGCGCTGCTGCTGCTGGTGCTGCTTCCGGTGGCGGGGTGGCAGGCGCTGGAGCACCGCCGCACGGAGCAGTCCGCGCGGCGCCTGCTGACCAACCGCGCCCGCGACCTGGCGGCGGCCATGAGCGTGGTGGTCCGGTCGCAGGGGCGGCTGGCCATCGTGCCGCGGGCGCGGCTGGAGGAGGCGCTGGGCGAGCTGGTGCGCGAGGCCGAGCTGGACTCCGTGGCGCTGCTCAGCGCGTCGGGCGAGGTGGTGGCGTCCGCGGGCGCGCCGGTCCCCGAAGACTTCAGCGGGCTCCTGCGCACCCGCGAGCACTGGGAGCGGGACCGGGCCTTCTTCACGCACCTGGTCGCCCTGGGCGCGGGGGTGGAGGGGCTTCCGGGCATCCTTCCCATGGAGGACGGCGGCATGCCCGGCGGGCGCCCGCCGTTTCGGGGCCATCCGCCGGGCGCGCCGCCGGACCATCCGCAGGGCCCCGAGTCCGGGGGGGACATCGAGCATTTCCTGAACTCGCCCTTTCTGGACCCCGTGCTGGACCAGGAGGGCCGCCGCGCGCTGCTGGACAGGCTGGACGGCGCGCCGCTGACGGCGGAGCAGGTGGAGGCACTGCTGGCGCTTTTCAAGCCGGGCATTCTCAACGACCACCGCGCCGAGACCCTGCGCCGCACCCTCATGGGCCGCGTTTTTGACCGCGAGGCCCTGCGCGACACGCTGCTCATCGCCGCCGCCCCCGTGCCGAAACCGGGGCCGCCCCCGGACCAGCCCCCCTGGATGAGCCGCGAGGAGTACGACCGCCTCGCCCGCGAGCGGGGCGTCATGTGGTTCCTCGTGGGCGTGCCCACGCAGTCCGTGCGCGCCGAGGTGATGCGCGACCTGCGGCTGCGCGGCATCGTTCTGGCCGTGACGGCGCTGGCCTGCGCGGCCCTGGCGTGGGCGTGGCTCGCGGCGGCGCGGTCGGCGGACCTCGAGATCGCGCTGGTGCGCAGCCGCGAGACGGAGAGCCACCTCAAGGACCTCAGCGTGACGGCGGCGGGGCTGGTCCACGAGACCAAGAACCCGCTCAACCTGATCCGCGGCCTCGCCCAGATGATCGGCCGCGACCCGGAGGTCCCCGGGGAAACGCGGCGCACGGCCGTCAAGATCACCGAGGAGGCCGACCGCGTCACGGGCCGCATCAACCAGTTTCTGGACTACGCCCGGCCCGTGCGGCCGGACCCGCGCGACGTGGACCTGTCCGCCCTGATCCGGGGCCTGTTCGAGGTGCTCGCGTGCGACCGCGAGGAGAAGTCCGTCACCTTCGCGCTGGAGGGCCCGGCGATCCGCGTCCGCGCGGACGAGAACATGCTGCGCCAGGTGCTGTTCAACCTGCTGCTGAACGCGGTGCAGGCCGTACCGCCCGGCGGGCGCGTGACCGTGCGCGTGCTGCCCGACGGCCGGGGCGCGCGGGTGCAGGTGCGCGACACGGGGCCCGGCGTGCCCGACGCCCACCGCGAGGAGGTGTTCCGCCCCTACTTCACCGCCTCCGAAAAGGGCACGGGCCTCGGGCTGGCCGTCGTGCGCCAGATCGCCCTCGCCCACCAGTGGCGCGCGGCCTGCCTGCCCAACGACGGCGGGGCGGTGTTCGAACTGGCCGGCCTGGCCCCCGCCGGGCCTTCGGAGGAGACGCATGGATAGCCGCCCCGCCCCGCACGTCCTCGTGGTGGACGACGACCCCGGCCAGCGCGGGCTGGTCGCGTCCTTCCTCCAGTCGCAGGGGTTCCGCGCGCGGTGCGCGGCCTCGGGCGCGGAGGCCCTCGCCGCGGCCGCGGAGGACCCGCCGGCCCTCGTCGTCTCCGATGTGCGCATGCCCGGCATGACGGGCCTCGAGCTGCTCCAGGCGCTGAAACAGGCGCTGCCCGCGCTGCCCGTGGTCCTCGTGACCGCCTACGCGGAGGTGCGCGGCGCCGTCGGCGCCATGCGCCACGGCGCGGTGGACTACCTGGAGAAGCCCATCGACCTCGACGAGCTGGCGGCGCTGGTCCGCCGCGCCCTCGGATCCGGCGCGGCCGCCCCGGCGCCCGCCGCCGAAACGCCGCCGCTTCCCGGGGGCGTGGTGGTGGAGAGCGCGGCCATGCGCGAGGTGCTGCGCGTGACAGCGCTGGCGGCGCCCTCCGGGGCGCGCCTGCTGATCACCGGCGAGACCGGCACGGGCAAGGAGGTGGTGGCCGGGCTGGTGCACCGCTGGAGCGCCCGCGCCGCGGGGCCCCTCGTGCGGGTGAACTGCGCGGCCATCCCCGAGAACCTGCTGGAGAGCGAGCTCTTCGGCCACGAGAAGGGCGCCTTCACCGGCGCGGCGGCGCGGCGCGCGGGGCGCTTCGAGGAGGCCGCCGGCGGCACCCTCTTCCTCGACGAGATTGGCGAGATGTCCCCCGCCCTCCAGGCCAAGCTCCTGCGCGCCACGCAGGACGGCACCTTCTGCCGCGTCGGGTCGAACACGGAGCTGCGCGTGGACGTGCGCATCCTCAGCGCCACCCACCGCGACCTCGAGCGCGAGGTGGCGGAGGGCCGCTTCCGCGAGGACCTCTACTACCGCCTCAACGTGATGGAGATCCCCGTGCCGCCGCTGCGGGCGCGGCCCGAGGACATCCTCCCCCTCGCCCTGCACTTCGCCACGGTCCACGGCGGCGGCAAGGCCCGCCTCTCCCCCGGCGCCGTCCGCTGCCTCGAGAGCCACGCCTGGCCCGGCAACGTCCGCGAGCTGCGCAACGCCATGGAGCGCGCCGCGCTCCTCGCCCGCGGGGGCGTCCTCCTCGCCGAGCACCTGCCCCCGCGCGTCCGCGAGGCCGGCGGCGCCGAACCCGAGGCCGCCGCGGAGGCGGACCCCGGCGCCGGCCCCGCCGGACAGCTCGCCGCCATCGAGCGCGACGCCATCCTGAAATGCCTGCGCGAGCATGAGTTCAACCGCAGCGAGACCGCCCGCGCCCTCGGCATCAGCCGCCGCACCCTCACCTACCGCCTGCGCGAATACCGCGACCTCGGCCTGCCCGTGGACCCGGAGTAGGCGGGGGAAGAGGGGCGCACTCCAAGGCGCGCGAAGCGCGCGCGGAAGAACCGCCGGCATTTTCCCTCCCCCGGGGGACCGCGCCGTGCGCAGCACCTTGGAGTGCGGCAGCTCGCTGCCGCCGTTCTTCGCGCGGGCTCGCCCGCGCGCCCTCTCCGACTTCTTCGTCCCCCTCTCCTCTTCCTCCAGACTCCGGACTCCCTCCCTCCCCCTCCTCCCCAGACCCTAAACCCCAGACCCTAAACCCGAAACCCTATTGCATTCCCACACCCCCTCCGCTATAATAAACCCATGCCCAAATGCGCAACATTCATCCTCAACCCGGCCGGATGGGAAAACCCCGTCCCCCCCGATGAAGGACGCGCAACCTTGGAGGCATGCCTCCACGACACCCCCGGCCACCAGGCCCTCCGCGCCGTCCCCAGCACCGGACGCCCCCTCGGCAGGCAAAAAGGCTGGCGCAAACACCCCAACGGAGCGCAAGCCCCATGAGGAGGCAAATAAATGGTGACTGTGGAGCTGTTGAAAAACCCCCATTGGGCGCCTCCGGCCTTGACATTAGGCGTTATAGTATGATATGATTGTAGCGTTACAGGAGGTAGCGCATGCAGACCAGAAAGGACCGGTGGCAGGGCGAGCTTTTCGTG
>JAKPUV010000061.1 GCA_029554925.1 Candidatus Hydrogenedentota bacterium
CGTGGGGTGGACGCCCCGCCGCGTGCGGCGGCTGTTCCTGGCGGAGGCGGGGGTCGCGGCGGCCGTTGGCGCGGCGGCGGGCGCGGTCGCGGGCGGCGGCTACGCCTGGGCGCTGCTGGAGGGGCTCCGGCGCTTCTGGCCCGGCGCGGTGGCGGACACGCCGGTCCGCTTCCACCTCTCCGCGCCGCCGATGATTGCGGGCGCGGGAATCGCCCTGCTCTGCGCCCTGGCCGCCGTTTGGTTTGCGTTGCGGCGCGCGTCAAAGCGCGACGTGCGCGCCCTCCTCGCGGGCGCGCCCCCCGACGGCGCGGCGGACCGAATGCGCGGCGGGCGCGCGGTGAGGATTGTTGCGTGGGCGGGCACCGCCCTCGCCCTGGGCGCGGCGTCGGCCCTGGTCACCCTGCGCCCCGAGAACCCCTCGGGCCTGTTCTTCGGCGTCGGCTTTCTGATGCTCGCGGCGCTGCTGGCGCACTACGCCGGTTGGCTCGCGCGGCGCGCCCGGCATTCTGCCGGGGACCTTCCCGGAGGACGGCGCCTGGCGGCGGCCCAGCTCGCGCGGCGCGGCGGGCGCAGCCTCGCCGTGGCCGCCATGACCGCCGCCGGATGCTTCCTCGTGCTGTCCACGGCGGCCATGCGCGCCAACCTCGCGCTCCACGCCGGGGAGCGCGCCTCCGGCACCGGCGGCTTCGCCGTCTTCGCCGAGACCACCCTGCCCGCGCGCGGCGGCGCGGCGGCGGCCTTCGGCCTGCCGGAGGACGCCGTGGTGCCCCTGCGCGCGCGCGACGGCGAGGAGGCGGGCTGCCTCAACCTCAACCGCGCCCAGTCCCCGCGGCTGGCGGGGGTGAACCCCGCGCGGCTCGCGGCGAAGGGCGCCTTCGCCCCGCCCGGGGCGGCGGAGGCGCTGTGGGGGCTGCTGGAGACGCCCCTGCCCGGCGGCGTGATCCCCGCGCTGGTCGGCGACTCCGACACGGCGATGTGGGGCCTCCAGGCAACGACGGACCCCGTGACGGGCACGGAGCTGGAGTATCTCACCGAGGGCGGCGAGAAGGTCCGTGTGCGGCTCGTGGGGCGGCTGCCCATGCGCCTGTCCGTGTTCCAGGGGATGCTGCTCGTGTCCGAGCGCGACTTCACGCGGCTGTACCCCGGCGAGGCGGGGCACCGCATGTTCCTGCTGGAGGCCGAAAACGGCGGCGCGGCGGCCCTTGCCGCGCGGCTCAACCGCGAGCAGGCCCGCCTCGGCATGGAGGCCGTGCCCGCCCTCGACCGCCTGCGCGCCTTCTACGCCGTCGAGACCGCCTACCTGTCCCTGTTCCTCGTGCTGGGTGGGCTGGGCATGGCCCTCGGCGCGGGCGGCGCGGGCGTCGTCATCCTCCGCAACCTCTACGAGCGCCGCGCCGAACTCGCCCTCTTCCACGCCCTCGGCTACCCGCCCGCCCTCGTGCGGCGCATGCTCCTCGCCGAGAGCGCCCTCCTCGTTTCTGCGGGGGTCCTGATCGGCGCCGCCGCGGCGGCGGTGGCCGTCGCCCCCCTCGTGCTCCTCTCCGCCACCGGCGCGTCCCCGGCGGCCCTCGCCGCCGTGCTGTGCGCGATCCTCGCCGCCTACCTCCTCGCCGTGCCGCCCGCCGTCGGCGCGGGCCTGAGACGCGTCACCCCGGCGGCCCTCCGCGCGGAGTAGGGCGGGGGAAGAATGGACGAGATGGACTTTATGGACGCAATGGACGAAGAAGATTGAGAGGGCGGCGCGGGCAAACTTGGCGCGGTCGCCCGCTCAGTCCATGTCGTCCATTGCCCGGAGCCTGTTACTCGCCCGCAGGCTGGAACCCCGCGCCGGCGGCGGCGTCGCGCAGGGCCTTCACGATGCGCTCCTCGATGCTTTCGTCCCATTTGGCGGCCCAGCCGTAGATGAACTGGGAGGACTCGCCCTCGTAGCCGCCCTCGCGGACGATGGCGGCGGTGGGCACGTAGCTCACCTGGTCGTAGCAGTAGCCGAGGACGAAGGCGTCGTTGCCGAGGAGGGCCTTGGCGTGGACGGCGTAGTCCACCACGACCTCGCCGGTGAGGGCGACCAGGGGCAGGCCGCCGAGATTCCAGCAGTGGACGGGGTAGTCGTAGGCGGTCTTGAGCGCGCCGAGGGTGTCGAGGTCGCGCAGCAGGGTCAGGGCGGCCTCCTTCATGTAGCCCGAGGCGGTGGCGGCAATCTGCTCCAGCTCGGCGCGGGTCTTCGGCGTCTGGGTGGTGATTTTTGCCATGCTGAGGGCGGTGGCGAGTTTCGCCGGAAGGGGGCGCAGGCCGCCCGCCAGGGCGGCGTCCACGGCGGCGCCCAGCTCGCGCCCGTACTGCCGCGCGAGGGCGGCCTTCCTGCGGGGCAGCGGGTTCTGGTTCGCGCCGCAGCCCTGGAAAAACATCGCGACGGCCCCGGGGTGCGACTCCTCCACGGCGAGCTGGGCGAAGCCCGCGTAGTCGCCGCACCACTGGAGCGTGTCCAGCGTCGTGTTGTGGCAGGCGTAGCCGAAAAGCACGGCGCGCTCGGCGCCGTCCGGCCCCGTCACGCGCAGCACGGGCACGCTGTGGTCCGACGGCCCCTTCAGCTCGAAGACGGCGGTGATCTCCGCCTCCTTGTTGTTGCGGCGGTTCACGGCGAAGCGCGTGACGCCCGCGCCCGCCTCCAGCCGCGCGGGGGCCAGCGCCGCCAGCGCCTGAAGCCCCGCCGCCACCGTCTTCTCCTCCAGCGACTCGGTGTAGGCGCGGATCTTCGCGCGCTCCGCGTCGTCCAGGGGGTAGATGCACATCAGCGACCCGTCCACCACGGGCCCCGAATGCGTGTGCGAGCTGTTCAGGATCACCTGGTCCGGCCGCAGGCCCGCCTCCTTCTCAAAACGCGCCAGCAGGCGGTCCGACACGGCCTTCGGGTAGCCGAGGATGTCGCTGGTGACCAGGAGCGCGCGGTTCCCGGCGGCGTCCTCCAGCGCGAGGGCCTTCACCCAGAGCGGGTGGATCGTGCCATTGGCCGGCTCCGTGCGCGCGGCGTAACCCGCCATCCAGAGGGGGCCCGACGGCGTGATGTCCACCGCCGCGACCCCGGCCTTCCATTCCGGGGCGGCGTCCGCCGCCGAAACCGTCACACACAGCGCCGAGAGCAGCATTCCGCAGAGCAGCATTTCGGGAGTCTCCTGTTTCCCCTGAGCATACCCCCCGGACCCCGGCGATGCAACCGGGGGTTTCCCCCCGCCCGCCCCCATGAGGCCGCACGCGGCTCAAACGCGGCAGAATGCCGCGTTCTTGTTCGGCCGTTCCCGCGGATATCCTCCTTTGCCGCCCCGCCCTGTCGCGCGCCTCCCCGCTTATGCCAAAATGGCACATCCTTTGTGCGGCTTTCTTTTTGGGCCGCAGCCGCCCACCCGCTCCATTCCGTCTGGCACAACACCCCGTGAATCGTGGAGAATGGGGGCTTGACACGGGACGCGGGCGCGTGCTATTATCACTCACGACCGTCGAGTGCTAACGATGGCGCGGGGCGGTCCGGGCGTTTTGCCAAAATGGCATCCGTCTGAATGTGTCAACACCGTATGTGCGAACCAACCAACCGAAAAGGAGCAAGCACAATGAAAGTTCGTCCCCTGGCAGACCGTATCCTGGTGAAGCGCGAAGAGCCCAGCGAGACCGTGCGCGGCGGCATCATCATCCCCGACACGGCCAAAGAGAAGCCCCAGGAGGGCAAGGTGATCGCGGTGGGCCCCGGCCGTCTTGACGACGACGGGAAGCGGGTGGCCCTCGAGGTGAAGCCGGGCGACCGGATCCTCATGGGCAAGTACTCCGGGACCGAGGTGAAGATTGACGGCGAGGAGCACGTCATCATGCGCGAGGACGACGTTCTCGCGGTGCTCGAGTAACCGGCGCCCCGAAACCGCAGACAAGAACAAGGAGACTGAGACATGCCTAAGCAACTGGAATTCGGAGAGGGCGCGCGGCGCAAGGTGCTCGAGGGCGTCGTGAAGCTGAGCGCGGCCGTGAAGGCGACGCTGGGCCCGAAGGGCCGCAACGTGGTGCTCGACAAGAAGTGGGGCGCCCCGACCGTCACGAAGGACGGCGTGAGCGTGGCCAAGGAGATCGAGCTCGAGGACAAGTACGAGAACATGGGCGCGCAGATGGTGAAGGAGGTCGCCTCCAAGACCTCGGACGTCGCGGGCGACGGCACCACGACGGCGACCGTGCTGGCGGAGGCGATTTTCCGCGAGGGCCTGCGCAACGTGACGGCGGGCGCGAACCCGATGGCGCTCAAGCGCGGCATTGACAAGGCCGTGGCGGCGGTGGTCGAGAAGCTGGCCTCCATGAGCAAGCAGGTCCGCAACGACAAGGACGTGATCCGCAACGTGGCGAGCATCTCGGCGAACAGCGACATGGAGATCGGCGACATCATCGCCGAGGCCATGGAGAAGGTCGGCAACGACGGCACGATCACGGTCGAGGAGGCCAAGGGCATCGAGACGACGCTCGAGGTGGTCGAGGGCATGCAGTTCGACAAGGGCTACCTGTCCCCGTACTTCGTGACGGACCCCGAGACGATGGAGTGCGTGCTCGAGAACTGCTACATCCTCATCAACGAGAAGAAGATCTCGAACCTGAAGGACCTGCTGCCGCTGCTGGAGCAGATCGCGAAGTCGGGCAAGCCCCTGCTTCTGATCGCCGAGGACATCGAGGGCGAGGCCCTGGCCACGCTCGTGGTCAACAAGATCCGCGGCACCTTCCAGGCGGCCGCGGTGAAGGCGCCGGGCTTCGGCGACCGCCGCAAGGCCATGCTGGAGGACATCGCGATCCTGACCGGCGGCCTGTGCATCACCGAGGACCTGGGCCGCTCGCTTGAGAGCGTCACCATCTCCGACCTCGGCTGCGCGAAGCGCGTCGTCATTGACAAGGACACGACGACCATCGTCGAGGGCGCGGGCTCCAGCGCCGACATCATGGGCCGCATCAACCTGATCCGCAAGCAGATCGAGGACACCACGTCCGACTACGACCGCGAGAAGCTCCAGGAGCGGCTGGCCAAGCTGGCCGGCGGCGTCGCGGTCATCAACGTCGGCGCGGCCACCGAGATCGAGATGAAGGAGAAGAAGGCCCGCGTCGAGGACGCGCTCCACGCCACCCGCGCGGCGGTCGAGGAGGGCATCGTGGCCGGCGGCGGCACCGCGCTCCTGCGCTGCCAGGACACGGTGGACGCGCTCGAGCTCGAGGGCGACGAGAAGATCGGCGCCCAGATCGTCAAGCGCGCCGTCGAGTCCCCCCTGCGCCAGCTCGCCCTGAACGCCGGCGACGAGGGCGCCACGGTCGTCCAGAACGTCCGCGCCAAGAAGGGCAACACGGGCTACAACGCCGCGACGGGCGAGTACGAGGACCTGATGAAGGCGGGCATCATCGACCCGACCAAGGTCACGCGCACGGCCCTGCAGAACGCCGCGAGCATCGCCGGCCTCCTGCTGACGACCGAAGTGCTGATCGCCGACATCCCCGAGCCGGAGAAGGCCCCCGCGGGCGGCCCCGGCGGCGGCATGGGCGGCATGGACGGCATGTACTGAGCCCCGGCACCCCCTGAAGACAACGCGTCCCGGCGCTCCCCAGCGGAGCGCCGGGACGCCCCTTTTGGCCCCCCGTCCGCGCGGCCCGGTTGCGCGCCCCGCGCCCGGCGTGCCATAATACCGCACCCCTTGACGCCGTGTTTCACCGGCGAATTCCCGGCACTCCGAGGGGCAAACCATACAGTCCAGGAGGAGTATTCCATGGCCAAGCTCGAAGGAAAAGTGCTGGTCGCCCAGGGCGGCGGCCCGACCGCGGTCATCAACCAGAGCGTGGTGGGCGCGGTGCTCGAGGCCCGCAAGTTCCCGCAGGTCACGCACGTCTACGGCGCGCTCCACGGGGTCAACGGCATCATCAACGAGAACTTTCTCGACCTGACCGAGGCCACGACGCACAACCTGGAGGCCGTCGCGGCGACCCCGTCGGCCGGGCTGCTCTCCACGCGCGACAAACCGGACGTGGAGTACTGCAAGAAGATCTTCACGACCTGCCAGGCCCACAACATCCGCTACTTCTTCTACTGCGGCGGCAACGACAGCGCGGACACGTGCCGCATCGTGAACGAGCAGGCGCGCGAGGCGGGCTACGAGCTGCGCGTCATCCACGTGCCCAAGACCATTGACAACGACCTGAAGGTCACGGACCACTGCCCGGGCTACGGCTCCGCGGCCAAGTTCGTGGCGCAGGCCTTCGCGGGCGCCAACCTCGACAACCGCGCCATCCCCGGCGTGTACATCGCCGTTGTCATGGGCCGCCACGCGGGCTTCCTCACCGCGGCCAGCGCCCTGGCGAAGAAGTACCCGGACGACGGCCCGCACCTCATCTACCTGCCCGAGCGCACCTTTGTGAAGGAGAAGTTCCTGGCGGACGTGAAGGCGGTGTACGAGAAGTACGGCCGCTGCGTCATCGCCGCCTCCGAGGGCATCGTGGACGAGAACGGCACGCCC
>JAKPUV010000088.1 GCA_029554925.1 Candidatus Hydrogenedentota bacterium
GCCGACGGCGTGCGGGCCGCCGAGGTCGTTGTGGGGCCGGTCGCCGATGTGGACCAGCGACTCCAGCGGCACGCCGAAATGCCCCGACACCGCCTCGAAGACCGAGGGGTGGGGCTTGGAGTGGCCGATCTCGTCGGAGAACACGAAGTAGTCGAAGCAGGAGAGCATCCCGGCGCTGTCAAGCAGTTTGCGGAGGTTCTTCCCCGGCGTGAAGATGGCGTCGGAGACGATGGCCAGCTTGTACTTTCCGTGGAGGGCGCGCAGGGCCTCCGCCGCGCCGGGGGCGGGGTTGGGGCTGTATTCCAGCTCCATCCGCTCCAGGGCGTCCACCAGCTCCGCGAAATCTTCGTCCGGCAGCGTGCGCCCGAACCCGTCCAGCAGCACCCGCATCCGCTCGGCGACGGACCACGTCACATGCTGGTCGTGCCACACCTTGCGGAAGGCGGCGTCGGAGACGTCGAAGGCCAGGTCCGACAGCACCCGGTCCGTGGGGGCGTGCTTGGAGAGCAGCCGGTGGAGCAGGTCGCGCCGGGCCACCGGTTTCGGCGGCAGGCCCGCCGCCGCGCGCTTCGGCTCGTCCGAGTCGTCGTGAAACAGGCAGTCCCAGAGGTCAAACGTGACGGCGCCGATCGGGCGGTTGGACATGATGAAATCCTTTGTTCGCGCGCCGGGCGCGCGGTTGTGTCTGCCGGGGCTTCCCTTCCCGGGCGGGAGGGCGGGCAAAATGATACCACAGGAAACGGCCCCGTGGCGCGCTACTGCTCGTCGAAACGCCGCCACTCTTTTACCGTGTAGCGGCGGGCGGGGGCGTCCCCGGTCCGGACCATGCTGGGTTTCCCCTTCCTGGGCCAGTCCAGGCGGACCGTGGCGATGTTTCCATCGGCGGGGAGGGTGGAAACCCCGTCGTCCTCGGGCAGCTCGAAGGATGCGGGCGGCGCGCCGTAGGCCCGTACCTCCAATTGGAACACCATCTCCTTGGTGATATGGGAGACGGGGTCCGCCAGCGGGATCAGTGAACCGCCCTTGACAAACACCGGAATGGTGTCGGTGTCCGCCGTGAGGTCATGCTCCTTTCCCCCCTCAAACGGCGCGCCGGTCCAGAAGTCGAACCAGTCGCCCTTCGGAAGCCACAGCTTCCGGGTGGTGGCCTCGCCGAAGAGCGGGGCAACCAGCAGGGAGGGCCCCATCAGGTAGGCAGTGTCGAGCTGGTGGGTGTTTGGGTCCTCCGGATAATCCATGACCACGGCGCGGAAGGGCGGCGTGCCCGTGCGGTGATAGTCGAGGAACGCGCCGTAGAGGTACGGCACGAGGCGCATGCGCACCTCCAAGAGAGCGCGCACGCGGGCGGTGACGGCCTCGTGGTCCGGCATCAGCTCCCCGGCGTTGTTCTTGTCCCTGTCTATCTGGAGCCAGGGCGGGAGCTTGAGGAACCACGAGTCAATCACCGTCTGGGGGGAGAACACGGCGGTCTGGGTGCGGCGAATAAGGTCGGCCACGCTGGCGCAGTTGCGCACCTCGGGCTGCCAAAGGTGCCCGCAGAACCCGCTGTTCGCCAGCGCGCGCACAAAGCCCGCATGGTCGTAGTAGTCGCTGTACAGCACGAAGGGCAGCGGCGCGGCCAGGGCGTGGGACGACCGCACCTTGCCGTAGGTGCGGATCCGGTTCCGGTCGAAGACCTCCCGCAGGGTCTTCTGGTAGAGGCTGCCGAACAGGCCGTGCATCTGCTCGCCGTCCATGCCGGAGGGGAACTTCGACAGCTCGGGGAAGGACCAGGGGTCCTTCTTGTTCGGCTGGTTGTCGCACTCGTCCAGTTTGAACCCCGTGATTCCCTTCCGCACCAGCTCGCGCTCGTGGTAGTCAGCGAACAGGGCGCGCGCCTCCGGCAGGGAGAAGTCCGGCACCAGCCCCCGCCACACCTCGTAGTCGCCGGACAGCGGCAGCAGCGGCGCGCGCAGGGGCGAGTCGGGATGCACAAAGGCGTGCTCCCACAGGTTCAGCTCGTAGCCCATGCCGCGCATCTCGCGGATGAACCCGTCCGGGTCGGGCCAGCGTTCGGGGCTCCACACGTAGGTGCAGGAGTAGGCGTGGGTGTGCCATCCGGGCTCCAGGCCGAACACATCGCAGGGCATGCCGCTGTCGCGGATCAATTTGGCCGTGGAGAGCACCTCGGCGGCGCTGAACTTGGTGTGGCCGCGGTAGTAGACGCCGAGCCCCCACAGCGGCGGCAGGCACCCGCCGCCGGAGAACAGGTTGTAGCGTTGCACCGCGGTTTTTATGTCCGGCCCGGCGAAGAGATACACGTCCGCGCCCCTCGCCACGGGCACCTCGACGGTCATGGTCTTCGCAGACAGGGCACGATGCCGGTAAAGGTCCTCCGTGTTGTCCGCCGGTCCGCCGGCCGTCGCGGCGGCGTTCTCCGCCACGGGGGCCAGGTTGCCGCAGTAGAACCGCGCATACCGCGCCGTGTCCACGAAGACCCCGTAGCCCCGCGTGGACACGTAGAACGGCGCGGGCGCGTGCGACGAGCCGTCGCCATCCTCCTGGTGGTCGTTGACCACCATTTCCTTGCGCGTGTCGGTGCAGTTGAACAGGGTGGGGTGCAGGCCAAGGCCGAAGATCTGCTCCGAGGGCGTCATCGGGATCTCGATGACAAGCCCGCGCGCGTTGGTGCGGAACCGGAACGCCTCCGGCGGCAGCGGCGGCTCCGCGGCTTCCGGCAGCGCCCCAAGGGCCGCCGTTTTCGGGGACGGCGCGAGGACGCCCACGGGGGTGTGCGCCTCCGGAGTGCCCCACGAGACTTTCCAAACCCCCGGCGCGGCGGATTCAACCGACGGCAGGACGTCGGCGGCTACCCACGACGCGGCGAGAAGAACTGCAACGCCTGTGATTCCCCAGGAAGTGCGCATCATGTCCCGTCCTTTCCGGGTTCATCCGGCGGGCCGGGCTCGGCCGCCTTTTCGAGAAAGAACCAAGTCACCGTCGGATCATTGGGAGCCAGGGCGCGCGCCCGGCCGAATAGCTGCTCCGCTTCCGTCCGCATTCCGGCGCTTCTCGCAAGGAGTCCGGCGCGCTTGAGTGTCTCAAGGTCTTCCGGACGAATCTCGACGGCCCTCGAATAGGCGGCAACGGCGCCTTGGGCATTTCCGGCATCCTCCAGCGCGAGGGCCAGGTGAAAATGCGGCAAGAAGAGGTCCGGACGTTGGGCGGCGGCGGTTTGCCAGAGCGCCAGCCGTTGCGTCGCGCCGCCTTCCCGTCCAAGCAGCGCGTCCAGATAGCGGTAGGCCAGATAATCGCGTGGATTGGCTTGAAGGGCCTCCCGATACGCCGCCAAAGCACCCTCCCGGTCGCCGGCGGCGGCCAGCGAGGCCCCCAGTCCCACCAACGGGAGCGTGTCCTGCGGTGTTTCGGACAGCGCCGCGCGGTAACGCGCCGCGTCGGCGGCCGCGTCGGGCGCCGTGTTCCCCAGCAGTGGAAGGCGAAACAGCGGATTATGCTCTGGAAACCACCACCGCGCCTCCTTCGCGTGCCCCGGGCCGCCTTCCGGACCGCCCAAAAGGGACTGATGCGTCCGGAAAGCGGACAGGTCGTCCGGAAGCGTCAGGTTGAGGAGCCACGGGAAGGGGGTGGTGTCGGTCACCCGGCACAGGCGCACGAAGTCCCCGCTGCATTCCGGCGGAAGCGCGATGCCGGCAAACACGCACCACTGGGGGTCCTCAACCTGGTAGTCCTCGTACACGGGCAGGAAGTACCGCACGGTATCCGCGGAGTCCCCCGGCGGGGAGGGGCTGACATGCAGGCCGTGGGAGAAGGACAC
>JAKPUV010000100.1 GCA_029554925.1 Candidatus Hydrogenedentota bacterium
TCAGGCCGGGGTCCGGCCCGCTGTACCAGAACCCGAGGACCGGGGTGTTCGGCGGCGACGCCGCCAGCACCCTCTCCGCCAGGGCGCGCTCGCGCGCTTGGTGGGGGTTCGGCTTCTCCTCCGTGCCCGGGGCGCTCACCCAGAACGTGAAGACCCGCTGGCGGACCAGGTAGTCCCGCAGGCCCGTCATGTCGGCGCTCGGGTGCAGGCAGGCCAGCACGTCAGGACGCATGCGCGGCCACAGTTCCGCAAAGGCCCACTCATAGGCCGACGGCGCGTCGGGCCAGCGGCCCCGCAGGTCCTCCACGGGCCGCCCCGGTGCGACGGTTTCCGCGTCCTCCGGCGCGGCAACCATGCCCTGCTCCACGGAGGCCAGCATCGTGGCGAGATGGATCGTGGCGGGTAGCGCGGGGTCGTACACGAACACCTTCGCCGCCGCCGGGGTGTGCGCCGCGAAAAAGGCGTCCGGCGTCACGGCGCGCGTGCCGCGAATCTGGCCCTTTTTCGTCATGACATCGAGCCAAAACGCGTCCGTGTCCCGGACCAGCAGATAGACCGACGCCTCCGGCCCCGCGTTCACCAGCCCCTGCAGCGTCGCCGCCGCCACCCGCCGCGACGGCGTCTCGCCGCGCACATCCACCACCTCCACCGTCCCCGCCACGGGCGAGCACGGCGGAAACAGCCGCTCGCGCGGCGCGGCCCCCGCCAGCACCGGGGCGCAGAACGCCAGCGCCAGCAGCAGCGCCCGGCACGATGCGGGGAGGATCCGTCCTGAAGTCATGCGCGGTCCTCCGTTCGCGCCATGATACACGGAGCGCCCCGCCCCACCAACCGGCGCCAACCGGCACGGAAGAAGAAGACCGGGTTCCCGCTTCCAACAATAGACGCGGCATCCTGCCGGGTTCTTCGGGTGTACAACAGGCCCCAAGAACGCGGCAGGATGCCGCGTCTACATTTACGCCCGCGCGGCGGCCCTTCCCGGCCCGCCGGACAAGCCCTCCCCGCCGCGTCCGGCCTTGGCGCTGGGTTCCGGACGCGGCGGAAAGGGCCGCCGGTCACTGCCTGGCCGCCTGCCAGGGTTCCGGCTGAAGAATCATGCGCGGACTTGTCGTGTAGTAGTTCCAGTCGCGCCAGCCAAGCGAGTAGTCATACACGTTGCCGGAACTGGCGCTGTATTCCAGCAGGCAGCCGCCCCCGACGGGGACATACCGGAGCCGTTCGGCCAGGGTCGCCTTCCTGTACCAGGGGTCCTCGCGTTTCTTCTCGGGCATGATCTCTTTCAGACTCTCGGGAAACCGCCCGGTCTCCGTCTGGTGGAGGCGCAGCGCGATGGCCGTCCGCGCCAGCACCGTCATGGCGGCGATGTTCCGATACCCCGACCCCTCGAAGCGGTAGCTGTCCCTGTCCAGCATGATCCACTGCTGGTGGTCCGGAGCTCGCGTCAGCCAGGACGGGGCCTCCACATCCAGCCGCTCCCAGTCTGCGGGGGTCCGGGTGAGGTGCGCCCACGCGTTCGCCTCGCTGGCCATGGCCAGCCGCTGCTGCGCCGCCAGACCGGTCAGGGAGTACCACGGGACGACGCACCGCTCCATCAGGCCCGGGCGGGGGCCCTCTGCGGAGCCGTCCACGGCGAATCCGGGATCGCCATGCCGGCCGTAGAACACGGGCCAGTCATAGCGCCTCTCCTCGTAGAGGAAGCGGAACAGGCGTCCGGACCGGTGCGGCGCGGTGTAGGCCTTTTCCCAGGCGGCGTCCAGCCGGCGCAGGGTCTCCGCATCCAGCACGTTCCCCGCCAGCAGGCGGTCCAGCAGGTCGAGCGCCCTGCGGAAAAAGCCCGCTCTCCCCCGCGTCTGTCCCCAGGCGAAATTCTCCGGATTCTGCCGGGCCAGCCCCAGCAGCCCGTCCAGCATGCGGGCCGCCCGCTGCGCGTCCCCCCGCTCGCAGGCGAGCAGCCCCTCCGTGGCGAAGAGCGTGGCGGCCATTTCCTCGACGTGCGTCTCGAAGCGCCGAACCTGCCCATAATAGCCTTCCTGGGGGGACGACCAGTATCCGGTGGCCTTGGGAAGCGCGGAGGCCTCCAGCAGCGTGTCCAGGACAGGCCCCAGACCGGCCATCGCGTTGCGGGCCCACGCCAGCTCCTCCGGGGTCGCGGCCTCCTGCCGGGAGTCTCCCTTGTCACGGCGCAGGAGGTCACAGGCCCTGAACAAGGTGTCCTCCGTCACAGACCGGCTCCCTTCCCTCGGAGACTGGGTTTGCACCAGGGCGACGGCGTTGCGCACCGCCTCCCGGTAGCGCGGTGTGGCGTTCTCTTCGGCGGGCACCCGGGACGCCTCGGCAATCAGCGACTCCAGGCTTCTGCGCTCGCCGGAAACCCGGGGCAGATAGTCGTCCCGGTGGGCGTGATACCACGCCCCGGCCACCCACAGGACCGCCAGCACGCCCGCCAGCCCCAGGGGCGCGGGCAGGAAACGCCGCAGGAATTCCGCGCTGCCTTCGCCGCCCGCAGGGGACAGGGACCCCGCCGCGTCCTTCCCGGCGCCGTGGCGCCAGCGGCGCCACTGGAGGGGACCGGCGGCGAAGGGCAGCGCCGCCAACCCCGCCAGACCCGCCATGAACAGGGCATGGGCCAGCCAGGGGTTCACCAAGAAATCCCTGAGCTGATCGACTGCCTCCAGGAAGGGCTTTCCGGCCAGGAGTTCCGCCGCGTCCAGATAGTAGAACCCCGCGAGGGCCAGCGCCGCGGCCGCCGCCAGCCCGGCCACCCAGCGGGGAATCAGCCCAAGACGGAGGGCGGACCGGAAGGTGTGCAGGAACAGGAGGATCAGCAGCGTGCCGGCCACGCACATGGTCATGAGCCAGACGTTTTCCTCCTCTGCCCAGTCCAAGAGGCTGTACACCGCGAGCAGCGCGACGACAATGATGGGGCCGAAGACGGCCGCCGCCGCCTTCGCGGCCGCGTCGGGCGGCAGCGCGCGGAGGATCCACGCGGCCAGCACCAGCAGCCCGGCCGCCCGCAGGGCGCTCATGCCGAACTGGCTGTGGAACCCCGCCAGCGCCAGGGGCCAGGCCGCGGAATGTAGGATCGTGGGCAGGGGCGGCACCACCCACATCACCAGCAGGGGAATCCCCGCCGCGACGCAGAGGTCCCACAGCACCTGCCGCGACGCGACCAGGAGCCGTGCCCGCGCGCAGTCCGTGCTGGAAAAGGGCCGGACCAGTTGGAAGGTCATGCCCCCGGACCGGCCCAGATAGGCGTCGGCCACCTGCCAGTACAGCGCGAGCAGGAAGACGCAGCCCGCGGGGATCAGCACCAGCGGCAGGGCCACCTCCTGGAGGTAGACGCCCTCGACGTGGGTGATCGCTTTGCAGTACGCTGCGCCCAGCGCCGCGAAAGCGAAAACCCATTTCCGGCCCTGATGGTAGCGCCGCCGCAGGAACCACGCCTGCGCGTCGAGGGGGTTCTCGAAGGCGAGGGGTCCCTGCGCGCGGCGCAGACGGTGCTGCGGCCGCAGGACATCCAGAAAGCCGACCTTCTCCTCGTCGAGGCTGCGGCACCGGTGGAAGCGCACGGCCCGGATGGCCTGGAGCGCCAGGAGGCCCAGCGCGGCGAGCAGAATCCCGCAGAACTCCGGCGCGTCGAAATGCCCGCCCCGGATGCTCCGGTCCTGGGTGATCATGACCGCCACGGCCCCCAGGGGCACCACCCACGCGCCCCAGAGCCACACGTTGCGTCCGGCGGCGAACCAGGTGCCCGACTGGAAGCCCGTGTACCAGGCCAGCCCCAGGCAGAGGTAGAACAGCTCGATCCCGACGCGGTCGGGCGCCTCCATCAGCACGATGCGGAACAGCAGCAGGAAAGCCCACAGGACGCACAGCAGCAGCAGGCGGCTGCCCAGCACCAGCGCGGCCAGGGTCTCCGCGGGCAGGGGCAGGCGGAACAGCCGCAGGGGAAAGGCCATCCGCGCGTTGTCCGGATTGTGGCTGATGGACAGCAGGAGCGCCATGGCGACGAACACCAGGACGCGGTAGCCGTCGTAGATGGTGAGCACGTCGCGGAAACTGACGAGCTCCAGCCGGTAATTGACCAGCAGCGCCAGCGCCCCCACCAGGCCCACGATGAGCATGGTCACCGTGAAGGCCCCGTAACTTCGCAGTTGCTCCCACACCACCGCCGTCTGCGGCGGGATGCGGCGGGTTGCCATGACGCCCATGGTCAGACCCTCCCCGCGCGGGCGGCGTCCGCCCACGTTTCCGCGCCGCGGCGTCCGTGGACCCGCGCCACGAAAATCTCCTCCAGCGACGGCGCGCGCTGGCCCGTGATTTCGCCGCCCAGGGTGGCGGCCTGGGCGCGCACGGACTCCGGGTCGCCCTCGCAGACCAGCGTCCAGTCGCGGCCGAGGCCGTTCGCCTCGATCACCCCCGCCATCTCGGGCAGCTCGGTGCGGTTTTCCACAAAGCGGACCGTGAGGCGCGTGTGCGCCGCCTTCACCGTGTCCAGCGGGCCGTGGAGCACCACCCGCCCGTGGTGGATCATGGCGACCACGTCGGCCACCCGCTCAATCTCGTCCAGCAGGTGCGACGAGAAGAGCACCGTGCGCCCCTCGCTCACCACGTCGCGCAGGATCGCCTCCAGAATGTCCTGCCGCACCGCCGGGTCCAGCCCCGACGACGGCTCGTCCAGCAGCAGCAGCTCGGGACGGTAGGCCAGCGCGGCCAGCAGCCCCGCCTTCGCCTTCTCGCCCCGGCTCAGCGTGCGGATGCGCGACGCCGGGTCCAGGCCGAACAGCTTGCGCAGGCGCTCCGCATAGGCGTCGTCCCACGCCGGGTAGAAGGCCCGCGAGTAGCCGATCAGCTCGTCCACCCGCATCCACGGCGGCAGGTCGCGGTCCTCCGACAGGTAGCCCAGCCGCGACAGCACCCCCACCGGGTCCTCCACCGGGTCGCGGCCGAACACCCGCACCGTCCCCGCCGCCGCCCGCATCAGGCCGAGCAGATGGCGGATCAGCGTGGTCTTGCCCGCGCCATTCTCGCCCACGAGTCCGAAGACCACCCCCGGCGGCACGTCCAGGCTGACGCCGTCCAGGGCGATTTTCTGCTTGAAGTGCCGGACCAGTCCCCGCACCTCGACCACCGGTCCCGTCGTGTTTTCAGGCGTTGTCGTCATGGTGACCTTCCTTTCGTCCCCGCAGCGCCTCCGAGCGCGCGCGCATCAGTTCGACCACTTCTTCCAGCGTGAAATTAAGATGGTCCGCCTCCACCAGCAGGCCGTCCACCCGGTCCGAAAGCAGGCGCAGCCGTTCCCGGTGCGCCAGGGGCGAGCCCCCCTCCGCCACATAGGTCCCCGCGCCGATCCGCGTGGTGACCACCCCCGCCGACTCCAGCTCCCGGTAGGCGCGCGCAACCGTGTTCGGGTTGATCAGCAGTTGCGCGGCCAGCACCCTCACCGGGGGGAGTTCCTCATGGGGCCTCAGCTGGCCCGAGGCGACCAGCCGCTTGATCTGGTTGACGATCTGCACGTAGATCGGCGTGCCGTCCTTGGGAGCGATGTGCAGGATCATAAGGCTTCTCCGGCGCCAAGATTGTACTAAGACTTTACTACAATCTGGTCCGTTTGTCAAGCCCCTTTTTTCAGAGGGCAGAAAATGACGGGGGAGGGAAGGCAAGGCCGGCAGGACGCCGGCGCTACGGGGAAGACCGGCGGGGGCGCGGTTCCGTAGCGCCGGCGTCCCGCCGGCCCGGTCTTTGGTTCTGTCCTAGTTCCCAAGTTCTACTTGGAAAAGGGCTTGGGTGCAAAGCTGCGCTTTGCGTTTCCGCCGGTTCCCCGAGACAGCCCCCCCCTTCCTCGGTCAGCGGAGCCGGGCGATCTCGTCCGTAATGGCTTTGAGGAGGGAGGTGTCGTCGCGGGTGTCCATGCTGAGTTCCCAGATCATGACGCCTGCGAGGCCCTCTTCGAGGGCGTAGCGGGTTTTCCGGCGGAGGGTGTCGGCGTTGTTGAAGTAGAAGCCGCCGGCCTCG
>JAKPUV010000113.1 GCA_029554925.1 Candidatus Hydrogenedentota bacterium
CCTTTGCACGATAGACGCGCTGCGGGCGGACTATCTATCGCTGTACGACCCGGCGGCCCCGGCGAAAACGCCCGCCCTGGAGGCCTTCGCCAAAGAGGCCGTGGTGTTCAAGAAGGCCTATGCCCAGGCGTCCTGGACCAAACCCTCCTTCGGGACCCTGTTCACCGGCCGCTATCCCGAGGGGCACGGCGCGACGACCAAGACGGCCATGCTTTCGCCCGACGTGCCCACCCTCGCGGGGCTGCTTGCGGACGCGGGATACCACGCCCAGGGGTTCACCAACAACCCGAACACCATGGCCGTCTTTGGGTTTGACCGGGGCTTTTCGGACTATGTGGAGATGAAGCCGTCGGCGCTGCTGGGCGCGCCGCAATCCGCCGTGTCGCTCTCCCTGTACCAGGTGCTGCGCAAGGTGTTCCTGACCGTGGAGGGCAAGGTGCGGCGGGGCAGGCTGCGGGTAACGGATTTCTACCAGCCCGCGGAGGCCGTGACCGACACGGCGCTGGACTGGGTGGACGGGCGCCGCCCCCAGGACCGCCCGTTCTATCTCTACCTGCACTACATGGACACGCATGACCCGTTCATGGACCACAGCCGCCCCGGCGTGGGCTATGCCCGCGCGCGGATGGAGAGCCCGGATCCGGACAAGTTCCTGGAGCCGATGAAGCGGGCCTACATCAGCGAGATCGAGCATTTGGACGGGCACCTGGGCCGTCTCTTCGACGGCCTGCGCGCGCGGGGGCTGTGGGACAACACGGTGGTCGTGTTCGTGTCGGACCACGGAGAGGAGTTCTTCGACCACGAGGGCTGGTGGCACGGGCAGACGCTGCACGAGGAGCTGGTGCGCGTGCCGCTGGCGGTGAAACTCCCGCAGGGCACGCACGGCGGCGAGGTGAACGGGGACCTCGCCCGGTTGGTGGACGTCGCGCCGACCTTCCTGGGTCTGGCGGGGCTGCCGCCGGCGGAGGGCATGTCCGGCGTGGCGCTGTTTGACGCGGGGCTGAACCCCGCCAACGCGGGCATCGCCTACACCTACGCGGAGAACGACTTCGAGAACAACATCCTGAAGGCCGTGCGCGACGGGCGGCACGCCCTCATCACCGCGAACCCCGGCAACCCGCGCGGCGCTTCCCCCATCGAGCTGTACGACACGGAGCACGACGCGAAGGAGCTGAATAACGTCGCGGGGGACGCCGCCTACGCGGAGCTTCTTAAGTCGCTCACCGGGGTGCTGGACGAGTATCGCCGCGTGATTGAGGAGAACGCCCCGGAACCCGCCGGGGACGCGGCGGCCTCCGGCATGGACCGCGAGCAGCTCGAGGCGCTGGGGTACCTATGAACGCACCGCGCCGCGAGATGGGGGGGCGCACCGCGGCGGCCATGCTTGCGGGGATCGCCCTTCTCGGACTGACAGTCCGGCTGTACCGGCTGGACCAGGTGTCCTATGACTTCGACGAGTACCTGTGCTTTCGCTTTGTCCATATTCCCTCGGTGGAGGAGTTCCTCGGCACGTTTCGTTTCTGGGCGCCGGACAACGTGCCCTCCTTCTTCACCGCCCAGTATCTCTGCGCCCGGCTCTTTGACAACCCCGAGCGGGCCATGCGCCTGTTTTCGGTGTCCTTCGGGGTCGCGGGCATCCTCTTTGCCTTTGCGGCGGCGGCGCAGGTGTTCGACCGGCGCGCCGGACTGGCCGCCGCATGGTGTTTCGCCCTGTCACCGATGCAGTTGTGGTTTGCCCAGAGCGGGCGCACCTCCAGTTTCTCCACCATGGCGGCGCTGGCCTCGCTCTGCGCGCTGCTGCGCCTGCTGGAGACGCCGCGCGCGCGCGGCTGGTTGGTGACCGTCGCGCTGGTGAACCTGGCACTGGTGTGGACCCATCCCATGCTCGGCCCCTTTGTTGCCGCGGAGTTCATCTTCCTCGCGCTGCTGGGGCTCCGGCGCGACCGCGCCCCGCTTTGGACCGCCGCCGCGCTGAACGGCGCGGTGATGGCCACCGTCCTACCCGTCCTCCTGCGGCAGGGCAAGTCCATGTGGCAGCCCGCCGACGACTTCTACATGCGCCTGCCCTCGTGGAAATCCGTCTTCTACGACCTCTTCGGCGACGACGCTGCCATGACCGCCGACCCCTTCCTGTTCCAGGGGCCTTCGTGGCGTTTTCTGAAGGAATGGGCGCAGGAGGCGCTGCTGTCGTCCCACCGCTGGATTGACCCCGCGCTGGCGCTGTTCTTTGCAGCGGCGGCGGCTGCCGCGCTTCTGGCGGCCCTGAACGGGTGGCGGTGCGCCCGGCGGGGAACGGACGCCTTCCCGCGCCGCCGGGAGGGGATGGCCCTGCTGCTCGCCGTGGCCTTCTTGCCGTTCCTCATGCTTGCGTTTCTCTCCATGGTCTGGCGCCCCATGCTGCTGCCCCGCTACACGCTTTACAGCGCCGCGGCCCTGTATGTGCTTGCGGGCGGCATGGTGACCCGGTTCAACGGCCGCTGTCTGCGGACAGCCTGCGTGGCGGTCCCGGTGCTCCTCTACGCCGCCCAGGCCGCGCTGGTGCTCCCCATGAACACCCGGTCGCCGTTCCGCGAGGCGGGGGAGTTTCTGCGGCTCAACGCCTCCCCCGCAGACCTGGTCCTCGTCCGGGGAAACCCCATGGCGGCCGAGATTTTCGACGCGTGCGCCCCGGAATGCCCGGCACCCCATGTGCCCGCATATTCCCTGCGGGTCGCGGCGGAGCGGGCGGCGCGGTTTCTCAACGCGTCGTTCCCGGACTCCAGCCCCTCGGTGTGGGTGCTGGTGGAGCCCTATGTGTACACCCTGCCGCCGCCGGAGCACTTCACCGGCGCCCTCGACGCCATGGGCATGGCCCATGAGGCGTTCTTCTTCCCCGGGATGAACGGCATCACGCTGTACCGCCTGCGGCGCGCGGGGGCCGCGCCGGCCGCCGAGACCTGCCCGCCCGGGCCGCTTGATTCGGCGCACGACTACGCCGGGCTGGCGGCGGCCCTCGGCCTGGAGGGGCCGGCGGCGGAGAACGCACTGCCCGCGCTGCGGCGCGCGGTGGACACGAGGGAATGGCCGCGCACGCGGTACTACTTCTCCCTGCTGGCCTTCCAGCTTCTGGCCGACGGGGAGACGGCCCTGGCGAAGCGCGCCGCCGAAACGGCGACGAGCCTGGATCCGGATTTTGCGCTGGGCTGGCTGGCGCGCGCGGTGGCGGCGGCGGAGGCCGGGGGGTGGGTTGCGGCTTCCGGACATTACGAAAGGGCCGTTTCGCTGGACCCGTCCGGGTATTTTGGGCGGTACCGCGCCGCGCTGGAGACCGTGTATGTGTCCGGCGACAGGACCGCCGCCGCCGGGGAGATCGAACGGCTTGATCGCCTTGTCGCGATCGTTCCGCATGTGCTGCGTGCGCGGGCCGCCGCCCTGGCCCGCGGGGAGGAGAACCCATGAGCGACCTGGTCCGCATGAGCATCACGATGGAGAAGGAGCTGCACGACCGGCTGGAGGAGGCCCTGAGGGCCGGGCCCGCCGTGAGCCGGTCGGAGTTCATCCGCGACCTGGTCCGC
>JAKPUV010000122.1 GCA_029554925.1 Candidatus Hydrogenedentota bacterium
CGACGGCCAGTGGACGCGCTACCGCCTGCCGAAGGGGAGCCAGTCCTTCGACCACACCTGGAACACCGAGTGGATGCGGATCCGCGAGGCGCAGACGGAGCGCTACCTCATGGACCTGCACGGCCTCTTCTACGAGCTGCCCCCGCTGGTCTACGGCGGGAAGGTGTGGGGCGTGCGCCCCATCTGCGCGCACCTGCGCATCGTGCCCGACTTCTGCTTCTGGCGCGGCCTGTTCACCATGGCCGGCGACCAGACGGACAACGCCGTCGGCCAGCCGCAGTCGGGCCTGTGGTTCGGCAGCATTGACGACCTGTGGCGCATGGGCAAGCCCGCCGGATGGGGCGGCCCGTGGTGGGACGCGGAGGTCGCGGCGGACGCGCCGTCGGACCCGTACCTCATGACGGGCTTCGACAAGAAGTGCCTCCACCTCACCCACGGCGCGGCGGAGACCGTCCGCTTCACCGTGGAGGTGGACTTCCTGGGCAACGGGACCTGGGCGCGCTATGAGACCTTCGAGGTGGCCGCGGGGGGCTACGCCCACCACGAGTTCCCGGACGCCTTTTCCGCGCACTGGGTCCGCCTGCGCGCGGACAGGGCCTGCCGCGCCACGGCCCACTTCACCTATTCGTGAGGCCCGGGCCTCAGCCCTCGCGGACCTCGCGCTTTTCGGGGTCGAAGACCATCCGCTTGCCCGAGTCGAAGGCCATCATGGCCATGACCACCGCGACGGCGTGCTGGTAGCCCGCGTCCATGGAGGCGTTGGGCGTCTTGCGCGTGCGCAGGCACTGGAGCCAGTCGAGCATGTGGTCCGGCATCTCCACGTGCTCGACCTTTTGGGTCTCGTTCTTCACGCCGGGCTTGCCCGCGCCGTCGGTGTAGACGAAGGGGTTGTCCCAGTCCACCAAGTCCATGCTGGCCTCGTTCCCGAAAATCTTGAAGCTGTCGCCGGAGCCGTTGCCGCAGTTCGTGGAGTAGGACACCATGAACCCCTCGGGATAGGTCCACAGCACGTGCGCGTGGTCCGGGCAGGTGAACTTGTTCTCGTCGTCCCAGGTGTAGGTGCCGCCGAGGGCCACGGCGCTGTGCGGGAACTTCGCCCCGGTGATGTAGTGGACCAGGTCGATGAAGTGGCTGCCGAACCCGGGGATCGTGCCGTCGGAGAACTCGCGGTAGCCGTACCACCCCGTGAAGTGGACCGAATTGTACGGGCGCATGGGCCGGTACATGAGGAACTCCTTCCAGTCCACGTCCTGCTCCTTCGCGTCCTTCACCCGGCTGTACCAGTAGGGGCGCGGGTCGTTGCGCATCTGCTCGATGCGCCCCACCTTCCCCAGCACGCCGGTCTTGAACACCTCGCGCGCCCCCGTCATGCTCGGCAGGCTGCGCAGCTGCGTGCCGATCTGCACGATGATCCCGCTCTCCTTCACCGCGTCGTAGGCCACGTTCAGGCTCTCGATGTCC
This sequence comes from Candidatus Hydrogenedentota bacterium, assembly GCA_029554925.1. GTDB lineage: Bacteria > Hydrogenedentota > Hydrogenedentia > Hydrogenedentales > CAITNO01 > JAAYBR01. Next base: position 1,462 of record JAKPUV010000122.1, read on the forward strand.
ATCGAGAGCGGCTTCTCGCAGTAGGCGTCCTTGCCCGCCTTCGCCGCCGCCTCCAGGTGCCGCGTGTGCTGGTGGTCGCACGACGCGATCATCACCGCGTCCACGTCCGGGTTGTTGATCAGCTCCTGGTAGTTCGTGTACTGCTTCGCCTCGATGCCGTACCAGTCCCGCGCCATCTTCGCCGCCTCCTCCCGCACCACGCTCCACACGTCGCACACCGCCCGGAACTCCACGTTCTGCGCCTTGTCGTGCGGGTGCACCCCCGTCATGTGCGCGCCCCGGCCCCGGTCCCCGCAGCCGATCATGCCCAGGCCGATCCGGTCGTTCGCCCCCACCACGCGGGCGTAGCTCTTCGCGCTCATCGCGACCGCCGCGCTCCCGGCGACGGAGGCGGCCTTCAGAAAATCACGGCGGGTCGGCTTGGTGTCCATG
>JAKPUV010000130.1 GCA_029554925.1 Candidatus Hydrogenedentota bacterium
GTGCAGGGACTCGTTGATCATGAAGCCCTTGGACCGCACATGGTCCTCGGAGAAGCAGGAGTTGACGATCCGCAGGTGGGGGCAGGCCTGGCGCACGCTCTCGATGAGGTCGTCGGTGCCGTCAATGCCGGGCACGTGGGCGACGACCACCTCCAGCAGGGAGAAGTCCACGTCCCGCTGGTTGGCGAGGCCGAGCAGCACGGCCTGGAGGCGGCGCGCGTAGCGGGTGCTGACGATGACGACGGAGTACTTGACGCCGTGGCGCTTCTCCGGCGGGCGGCCGTCGCCCTCCCAGAGCATGAGCGACTGCGTGAGGAGGAATCCGTCAATGTTGTGGATGGAGATGCGGGGCTCCAGCACGCCCGAGAGGATGGCGGGGGTGCGGGGGACGCCCTCGAACTCCGTGGGCCGCACCTGCACGCCGTCGCGCAGGAGCACATAGTGCCCTTCGGCGTCCACGTGGAACGCGAGCCGGTGGGAGTAGTCAATCATGGGGCAGACGACCTTGGCGTTGCGCCCGAAACTGAAGCCGATCTGCTCGGCGATGCCGCCGCCGAAGGTCATGGTAAGGGTGAAGGGCGGCTCCAGCCGGCCCAGCACGGTGCTGAGGAGCTCACCGCGCGAGAAGGAGTACCACCGCCGCGACGCATCGTCGAGGGGCGAATAGTGGTTCTCGATCTCATAGGCGGACAGGGGAATCTCGCGGGTCGGCGTGTCGCGCATGATGATCATGCGGGCCTTCTCCGCCAGGGCCTCCAGATGGGCCGGCATCCGCCGCCGCGCCTCGTCCACCGCGTCATACCGCCGGGGCCGCTCCGCGCACGGGGGCGCCAGCAGGGGTTTTCCTTCTTCGGCCTGAATGGGGAGGCCGGGGAGCAACTCGCGGAAGGCCGGGGTCTCGTGGTCGCATACGCGCTGGAAACGGCACTGCGCGCAGACCGGGCCAAGGGTCCGAAGCTGCTCCTCGCGGAGCTTTGCCACCTCGGCCTCGCAGGCCGACACCGTCTCCGGCAGGGGGACGGTCTTCTGGAGGAAGCGGAAATGCCGGGTCACCTTGTGCAGCATCCAGGTGCGCACGTGCGCCCGGGGATGGTCGAGGATCCACGGCAGGAGCGCGCGGTCAATGGCGTGGTGGAGCGAGGCCCCCCGCGCCAGCAGATTCTCCAGCACCTTGGACAGGCGGTGCGGGCCGCAGCCGAAGACCTTCTCCGCCAGCTCATAGGACGCCTTGTTGTACTGCTGGTGGTCGAGGAAGAACTGCTGGCGGTTGAGCAGGTGCGGCCGGTTTTCCTCGGACACGTGGCAGAAGGGCAGACCGATAAGGTTCGCCTCGACGCCCCGCCGGTCCAGGGCGCGCACAAGACGGTTCATCCATCCCGCCGCCGCGGCGTCCAGGGAGCGCGCCGGGATAGGGACAAAGGGGTCCGACAGGGCAACATTCACCGCAAAGGCGCGTTTCAAGACCTCCGCCAGGGCGTCCGGGTCCGGCAGCGCGCCGGGGACGGGCGACACCTGCACCCGCACTGGCAGTCCGGCCTTCTCCGCACCGTCCAGAAACGCGGCGAGGACCGCCGGGTCCGGGGAGGGCGGGCAGAAGAAGAGGTCGGGCACCCCGGCCTGTGCGGCGGTCTCGAAGAGGCCGGGAAGTTCCGCGTCGTGGACCCGGAGCGAGAGGACGGCGTTTTCCCGGCGCGTGAAGTCGGCTAGCTCGGCCACCTGCGGCAGCGTGTCCACCCCGGCCAGCAGGTCAACTTTCCGCGCCTTGAACACATCGGCGTTCAGGCGGATCCACTTGCGAAGGTCCGTGAGGGCGAAGGGAACACCGTGGCGGTTGCGCGTGAGGACCAGCCCGCGGACGGGCCGCAGGGGCCCCTCCGGCGCGGACGCCGCCGTCACCTTGTCTTCGGGTTCACACATCATGCCGCGGGACCTTCCCTCCTCCTGCCGGGCGCCGGGTCACAGCGCCCAGGACTCGTCTTCGGGCTCGACGGTCTTTTCCTGGTCCTTGATGTAGTGGCGGGGGTCCTGGATGCGCGGGACGCCGGTGATGGGCCTGGCCTCCTCCGTTCCGAACAGCTCCGCGTAGTCGCCGTGGAATCCGTCGCAGATGTCTCGGGCGGCGCAGCTCTCGCAGGCCGGGTGGTACTGGTAATGGCAGTCGCGCTCCGCGCGGATGCGGGCCTCCTCCCGGTACACGTTGTCGAGGCCGCTCAGGGTCTGCACGATCTTGGCCAGTGTCCGCTGTCCGGCGAACTTGATGCCCTGGATCACGGGGCTGCGCTCGTAGTGGTCGCGGATGTAGAGGGCGTCGCCGTTTTGCAGCTCGCGCCCGTAGGGCTTGCCCATGAAGAAGGGCTGCATGACGTCGCCGTCCTTGCGCATTTGGGTCTGGCGCATGGTCCACGCCCAGCTCTGGAAGTCCCACTCGTGGGTGTCATAGGTGAGCTGCTGGAAGTTGTAGAAGTTCTTGCGGTGCCGCTCCTCGGCCATGCACAGGGGCAGGTAGCGGACGTTCGTCTCGATGCCCGCCGCGTCCAGCAGGTCCATGGCCTCGGTCAGCTTCTCCGCCACCTCCGCGTAGCGGGCCACCGTGTCCGAGCGCCGCTTCCCCTCCTGGTCGCCGAAGGGGTTGAAGGCGATGAAGTTCACGGCGTAGGCGCCGTATTGGATGGCGTGCCGCGCCACCTCTGGCAGGATCGGCACCACGGGTTTGGACATGGTGCAGTTGATGCGGAAGGGGAAGTTCAGCGCCTGCATCCGCTCGATGGCCGCGATGATCTTCTTGTGGGCGCCCTTCACGCGCACCACCTCGTCGTGGATGTCGCCGATGCCGTGGAGGCTCACCAGGAAGTCGCGCAGGCCTGCGTCCCGGTACTTCTCGATCTGCCCGGGCCCGGAAAGCGCCAGCCCGTTCGTGATGAGCGTGGGGATCAGGCCGATCTCGCGGCAGTAGCGCACCAGCTCGAGAATCTCACGGTAGACCGTCGGCTCGCCGCCCTGGATGTCTATGGCGTTGTTCCCGTAGACGTACCGCAGGGTGTGGCAGATCTTTTTCGCCTTCTCCAGGGACATGAAGGCGTGCTCGGGGTGGTCGTGGTTCTCGATGCGGTCAATGAAGTAGCAGAAGTAACAGCGCTGGTTGCAGGTCTGCCCCAGCCACAGGACGCCGCGCTTGGTGATCACACGCCGCTTTGTCTTTTTAAGTCCATCCTGACGGGGAGGATTCATCGCCTTCAGGCTCCCAGTACCGCTTTACAGGGGATAGGGGCGGGGGCAACCGTCTGCCCGGTCCGGGAACCGCGGGGTACTGCGGTGTTATTCCCCGCGTGCGGGCGGCCCGCCTCAGTCACACAACCACAAAGCCCCGGCAGGGGGCTGCCCGGGGCCGGTTTGAACGCCGAAAACGCGCAAAAACGCGGTTCCCGCGTCCGTCCGGAGTATAACAGACAAGGCGAGGGAACGCAAGGTGCGCCGGGCCGGGACACCGGTTCGGACCCCGGTTTTGGCGGCCTGGAGTCCCGCCCGGCGGCGGTTTCACCCGGCGGATTGTTGCCGTTTGCGGGCCGCCAAGTGCATACTGCCCCCGTGTTCCCACACTGCAAAGGAATTTCCCGAATGCCAAGCCCTCTGGTTCTGTTTTCGCGGCGCGCCCTCCTGCTCTGCGCGGGTTGCGTCCTCATGCCCCTGCCTGCTCCGGCCGCCGTGCCCGGCGACACCCCGGTGGTGACGGGCAGTCCGGCCGCCCAGGAAGGCGCCCCCTCCCCGGCGGCCGCCATTTCCGAGGGCCGCCCCGAGGCGATTGTCGCCGCGGAACCCCGCAGGCTGGGCATGGAGGCCTATGACAAGGAGGACTATCCCAAGGCGGTGGAGCACCTGTCGGCGGCCCAGGCGCTGGACCCCGCCGATGTGGAGGTCGCGGGACGGCTCGGTTTCGCGCTCAAGGAGACGGGGGCCTACGAGAAGGCGCTGCGCCTGCTGGAGGAGGTGTCAGAGAAGGCTCCGGAGAACTACTACCACTGGTGGTGGCTGTCGGACACCCAGCGCCTGCTGGGGCGGTACGACGAGGCGCTGGGGAGCATGGAAAACGCCGTCAAGTACGCGCCGGAGGGGGAAAAGACCGCGCTTCAGGAATATGTCGCGTACACGGCCACCCTGTCCGACCGCTCCCGCGCCTGGGAGAATGTCGCCCAGCACGTGGACTTCGCCGAACGGCACCGGAAAAACCGCCGGGTCCGCCGCCAGATCGCCGAATATGCCGTGGCGCTCGCCGTGGCCCCCGAGGTCGCCGAGGGCGACAAGGAGGGCTCCCTGCGGCTCATGTGGATCAACCAGGAGGTGGGCACCCAGTACAACTACATCGAGGAGCCCGACGTCGCGGTGGACTACTTCCTCGTGGCACTGGACCACGCCCAGCGCGGCGAAAACCGCGAGAGCGTCATGCGCAACCACCAAAACCTGGCCATTTCATGGCGCATGCTCTACGACCGCGACCCCGAAGCGTACGCCGCGAACATGGAGCGCGCCGCCGCCTCCTGGCGGGACGCCCTGGCCACGGCCCGGGAGATTTCCCACACCGACTACATTCGGTACTGCCAGGGCCGCCTGCTGGAGACGCTCGCCGCCGTCCGGCCCCTGGACGATCCGGAGATCACCGCCCTGCGCGGGCTGAACGACAAGGAGGTCCCCTGGAAGGGCCCCGTGAACGACTTCTTCACCGCCGAGGCCGTCGCCGGGGAGCTGGCCTGCCGCCTCGCCGAGGGGGACAATGCGGGGGCGCGCATTCTGGCGGAGATGGCCCTGCCCTACTACGAGGGGTCCACCTATCTCAGCGACTTCCAGCGCGCGGTGGACGTGTATCTCAAACTTGCCGCCGCGCTGAACCGCCAGGGACACGCCGCGGACGCCCTGGCCGCGGTCGAGAAGGCCGAGGCCAAGGCGGCCGCCGGACGGCAGTTCATGGATGCCGACGCGTTCAACCGGGGAACCGGCCAGCGCATGCTCCGTTACGCCGCCGTCGCGCGCGTCCGGGCCCTGGCCGCGCTGGGGAGGCATGAGGACGCCTTTGCGGCGCTGGAAACCTTCAAGACGGCCCGCATCGCCAACCTGCTGGGCGCGCGTATTGCCGACGACTCCGCCCGCACCGACGCCTCCAGCGAGCGCGAGGCGGTGCGCCTGCGGATTCCCTGGGTGGAGGCGCGCCTCCAGGCCGCCGAGGCCGCCGGAGACGCCGCGGAGACCGAGCGGCTGCGCGGCCGTCTCGGCCGCGATGTCGAGCGGCTGGCCTGGCTGGACCGGGCCGTCGAGTTCGTGACCCCGGAGAATCTGAACTACCCGGCCGTCCAGCCCGGCGACCTGGCCGCCCTGCGCGCGGCGCTCCCGGCGGAAACCCTCTTTCTCGAATGCGCCGTGGACACCCACGGCGCGGTGGTGGTGGCCGTCGGGGCCGATTTCGTCGAGGCGCGCGCGCTGGACCTGAACGAGACCGCCGCGCTGTCCGCGGGAGGCTTTTTGCGGGACGGGTTGACCACATCCGCCCCATTCGCAGGCACCACGACAGGATTTTCCATGGGACTGCTGGATCCCGTTGCGGAGCGCCTCGCGCAGGCGCGGCGGATTATCCTGTGCCCGGACGAGGTGCTTTCCCCGCTGCCCTGGCCGCTCATGACGGTTGGCGGGGCGCCGCTTGGCCAGTCGCACGCCCTGACTTTCGCCGAAAGCGCCGGCCTGCTGCTGAAGGCGGTGGAGAAGCCCCCGGTCAAGGCGGCGCGCCTCCGGGCCTTGCTGCCCGCCGACGCCGCCGGCGACGCGGCCGGCCTGCCCGAGGGGGAACGCGTGTTTGGCGCGGAGGCGACGCTCACCCGCCTGCTGGAGGGCGCCGCGCCCGAGGATCTGGTGTATCTTTCGGCCAAGGTCAATCTGACGCCGCCCGACCCGATGCTCTGTCCGGTGCTGCTGGGCGGTGACGGCGCGCAGGGGGAAACCCCGCCCGCGCGCATCCTCGGGCTCAACCTGCCCGCCGCCGCGGTGATGCTCGACTGGACCCCCGAGCCCGCGGGCGCGGCGCTCCGGCCCGACCTTGTGTCGGTGACGGCGGAAGCCCTCCGCCACGCGGGCGCGCCCTCGGTGATCCTGACACTCTGGCCCGTCGCCCCGGCCGTGGCGCGCGAGTATCTCACCGCCTTCCTCGCCGCGCAGGCCGGCGCCGACCGCGCCTCGGCGGCGCGCGCGGCGGCGGAAGCCCTGCGCGCGGCGCATCCGGAATCGCCGGACTGGGCGGCCTTCCGCCTGACCGGCGACTTCCGCTGACCGGAGGCCCGCGCGATGCCCTCGTTCGGTGTGCGTCCCGAGAAGGAGGCCGAGCTCCGCGAGCGCATGGCCCGCTGCGGCCTGCGCGAGGAGGACCTGCGCGAGGCCTTCATCCGCGGAGGTGGCCCCGGCGGCCAGAAGATTAACCGCACCGCGTCGTGCGTGCAGCTCCGCCACCTGCCCACGGGGCTGGAGGTGCGGATGCAGGAGGCGCGATCCCAGGCCCTGAACCGTTTCTACGCGCGGCGGCGCCTGTGCGAGCTGCTGGAGAACCAGACCCTCGGCGCGGACAGCCCCGAGGCCAAAAAGGCCGCGCGCCTGCGCAAGCAGAAGGACCGCCGCCGGCGGCGCGCCGCACCGCAGCGTCCGGCGGGGGAAGAGGAGGCTTCCGATGATTGACCTGCGCAGCGACACCGTCACCCTCCCGTCCGAGGGGATGCGAAAGGCGATGGCCGACGCCGAGGTCGGCGACGACGTCTATGGCGAGGATCCCACGGTTAACCGGCTTCAGGAGTATGCCGCCGAACTTCTGGAAAAGGAGGCGGCCCTCCTCCTGCCCACGGGCACCATGGCGAACCTCGCCGCCTTCCTGTCCCAGACCCGGCCCGGCGACGCCGTCATCCTCAGCGAGGGCGCCCACCCGTACCACTACGAGAGCGGCAACCTCGCCATGGTCGGCGGCCTCATGACCCGCACCGTGACCGACCCCTTCGGCAAGATGACGGCGGACCAGGTGGCGGCCCTGGTGGTGCAGGCCGACGACCCGCACTACGCCCACACGACCCTCGTGTCCATCGAGAACACCACCAACCGGGGCGGCGGCGCGTACTACCAGCACGGCGAGATCGAGGGCATCGGCCGCCTCTGCCGCGAGCGCGGCCTGCGGCTCCACTGCGACGGCGCGCGCCTGTTCAACGCGGCGGCGGCCGCCAACATGGAGGCCCGCTTCCTGGTCCAGCCCTGCGACACCGTGTGCTTCTGCCTGTCCAAGGGCCTCGGCGCGCCCGCCGGGTCGCTCCTTCTCGGCGACCGCGAAACGATCCACCGCGCCCTGCGCTTCCGCAAGATGCTCGGCGGCGGCATGCGCCAGGCCGGCATCCTCGCCGCCGCGGGGCTCTACGCCCTCGAACACCATGTGGACGACCTCGCCGACGACCACCGCCGTGCCCGCCGCCTCCGCACCGCCCTCGAGGGGGAGGGCGTCCGCTTCACGCTCCCTTCGCCCACCAACATCCTCTACATTGAGGTGGACGACGCCGCCCGCGTCGTCCGCGAACTTCGCGAGCGCGAGGTCCGCGTGCTGCCCCACGGCGCGCGGCGCGTCCGCGCCGTCTTCCACCGCGACGTGGACGACGCCGCCACCGAAAAGGCCGTCGAGGCGTTCAAGGAAGTCCTGGGGAAGGGCGCCGCGTCCGCGTGACCCCGGGGTTGCCTCCCATGTTCCACTTCGGGCATCCTGTCTTCGGTGAACATGGACCCCTCCCGAGTGGGGGGGGGCGGCGGGAGAGAAGGCATGCTTTTCTGCAGAAGGTCGGGGTGTAGGGACCGCTTTGCTGTGTATGGCCATTTTTCCCTGGCAATGGGCGTCGTCATGCAGGGGCTTACCCTCCCCATCCTCTACTATCAGCGGGAGGTCCCGATTGAGTATTACTGGGTGGTGCTGGGATGGCTGATCACCGGGACGGTTCTTCTGTTTCTCGACAAGAAGGTGCCGTGGTGGCGCTTCTTCCTCACCCTGGCCGCGGTATTTTTCATTTGTGCCTTCCTGCAGCGTCTGGCCGGCAGTGTCCCGTTGCCCTACCACATGCGGTGATGATGAGGTTCCCAGGAGATGAACCGTGGAGTTTCCGAAAACTTGCCGCACCCTTCGCCCCTCCGGTATCCTGCCCGCGTTGGTTCGCGTGTCCGCGAGGACGCGCGCTAAGAGGGAATCCGGTGTGAATCCGGAACTGCCCCGCAGCGGTAATCAGGAACGAACGATGCCGGGAGCGCCCCCGCGCTCCAGACGCACTGGGCCCCGTGGCCTGGGAAGCAGCATCCAGTAGGACGCCGCCCGTAGCGGCCCGCCTGTGAGTCCGAAGACCTGCCGACAGGGCCCGGGTGTCCCGCGCGACCCCGGCGGCCCTCCTCGCGGGAGGTTACGGACCCCGTGGAACGCCCGTTCCACGCCGGTGCCGGAGGCGTTCCCGCCGGGAAGTCCGCCGGTCCCGCGGAACCCCCGCAACGAAACGAGGGTTTCCGCCATGTCTTCTCACCGTTCCCTGTTCCCTGTCCGTTCCGTCCTCTTCCTTGCCGCCGTGCTCTTCGCCGTCGCCGGGGCGGCGCAGCCCATCACCCCGCTCACCGGGTACGCTTTCGCGCCCTATGACACCGCGCCCGCCGGAGAGTCCGTGGTAAGTTACGATTTCGACACGTCCGGCGAGCTCTACACGCTGACCGGCGACCCCGCCTGGGCGTTGGGCCTGACGGTTTACCGGGGCGTGGGTGCGGGTCGGACGGTCTTGTACGACAGCAACGCCGCCTTCCCCGGATCGCGCGTCACCGTCGTCGGCCCCTGGCTCTATTTCAACGACGGCGGCGACTACGCGCGCTGGGACTTCAACTACTACGTCCTGCCCCTGTCCGGCGGCGCGCCGCTCCTGGCCTACACGACCGTCGAGGGCACGCCCAGTCTCTGGGGCGCCGACACCCGCGACGGCGCGCAGTTCTTCGCCTCCGGCGCCACGGGCTACGGCCCCAGCGAAATCTGGCACATGCCCCTGTCCGGCACCGGCGCGCTCGACGCCCTTGTGAGCATCGGCCAGCCCGGCGACTCCTCCGGCCCCCTCGCGTTTGACGCGGCGGGCAACCTGTTCTATGCGCCGGGCTACGTCTACTCCGGCCAGCCCAACGTCTTCCGCTGGACCGCCGCCGAGGTCGCCGCCGCGCTGGCGGACCCGGCGGGCGCGCCCCTGCTTCCCGCCGGGCATGTCTGGGGAGAGATCCCCGCGCCCTTCACCGGGGCGGCGGGCCTAGTGGTGGATGCGGCGGGCAGTGTGTACGTCACCGCCAATATTTGGGGAGAGCCCGGCGAGCTGCTGGTCTTCCGCGCCGACGCCGACGGGGGCGGCCAGCCGCCCACGGCCCTCGGCCGCCACGCCGCGCGCCTGGAGACCCTCCGCCTGCGCGGCGGACGCGTCTATGTGAACTGCGCCGAGGGCGTGTACAGCATTCCCGAGGTGCTGACCGTGCGCGCCGACGGGCCGCTGGAGCGGTCCGCCGTCGTGGGTGAGCCCGTCAGCTTCTCCGTCACCGCCTCCGGCGGCTCCGGCGACACGGCCTACGAGTGGCACCGCGCTACCGCGGGCAAGGCCGACACCCTCGTCGGCACCGACGCGCCCGTCCTCACCATCACCCCCCAGTGGGGCGACGACGGCGCGCAGTTCTACTGCCTCGCCTCCGACGCGGGCACCACCGGACTCGCCTCCCCCGCGTTCACCCTCGACGTCACGCCCATGTTGCCCGTCGCGGAAGGCCTGGGCCTGGCAATCCTCGCCGCCGCCCTCGCCGCCGCAGGCGCCCGCCGCGCGCGGCGGCGGTCATCAGCGCGGTGACAGATCCGGTGCTTCTCAGGGGACATGGTGTTTACGAGGAAGACTGAAGACGAGGCGGCCGGGATGGCGGCGGTACGGGCTCGCGTACCGCAGGCGTCCCGCCTGCCTCGTCTTTTCCTCCGCGTTTCACCCCGCGTTTTTTGTGTTTCCCCCCCGTTCCGGTGTACATTTCGGGGCGTTCCCCCGGGTTCCCCGGGGCTGTTTCCAGCATGCAGCAGGCCGCCGGCCTTATTTCAGGAGACTCCATCATGTCCGACGAGCGCAAGATCATCCATGTCGTGTCCAATTCCCACTGGGACCGGGAATGGGGCTATCCCTTCGAGGAGACGCGCCTGCTCCTGCTGAAGTTCATGGACGAGCTGCTGGACCTGCTGGACACGGACCCGGAGTTCCACTCGTTCACCATGGACTCGCAGACCCTGTGCGTGGAGGACTACCTGGAGCTGCGCCCGGAGCGGCGCGCGGACATCGAGCGGCATGTGAAGTCCGGCCGCCTCATCGTCGGGCCGTGGTACTCCCTGCCGGAGGAGTACATCTGCAACGGCGAGTCGCTGGTGCGCAACCTCGTGGTGGGCCACCGCAGCGCGGACGCCCTCGGCAAGGTCTCGAAGATCGGGTACACCCCGTTCAGCTACGGCCAGACCTCGCAAATCCCCCAGATTTACAACGGCTTCGACATTGACACGATCATCTTCTACCGGGGGATCAACACGCCGAAGTGCGAGTACATCCTGGAGGGGCCGGACGGCTCGCGGCTCTTCGGGTCGCGGTTCGGCACCATGAGCCGGTTCAGCTACTACATCTACGTCTACCGCGTCCTGCGCTACGGCTCCGACGACGTGTTCACCCGCTACGACTGGGACCGGGGCGCGGCGCCGTTCCGGCTGGCGTCGGACACCCGCCCGCGGGAGCACTACTACATCCTCGACGACAAGAAGAAGCAGTGGAACGACGCGCCCATCCGCGAGCAGCTCCTCAAGCTGGTGCGGGACGAGTCGGAGCACTTCTCCTCGCGCCACATCGTGGCCATGCAGGGTTTCGACTCGTCGAACCCGGACCCCGAGGAGACGCGGATCATGAAGCTCTGCCAGGAGCTGCTGCCGGAGCACGACATCCGCTTCTCCAGCCTGGAGGAGTACATGAACGGCATCCGCGCCGAGGTGAAGGACCCCGTCGTCCTGCGCGGCGAGTTCCGCGACCCCGGCGCCACGGGCAAGTGGACCCATCTCTTCGGCGACGTCATCAGCGCGCGGCCCCGCCTGAAGCAGGCCAACCACGCCTCCGAGGTCAACCTCCAGCGGCGCGCCGAGCCCTGGAGCGCCGTCGCCTCCATGGCCGGCGGCGAGTACCTCAAGACCGCCCTCGACCGCTGCTGGCGCTTCCTCCTCCAGAACCACCCGCACGACACCATCACCGGCGGCGGCATTGACCAGATGGAGAAGGACTCCCACTTCCGCTTCGACCAGATCAACATCATCTGCGACGGCCTGTCCCGCCGCGCCCTGGAGGCCGTCCAGCGGCAGGTGGACAACGGGGACCTGTCCCCGCGCGACAGCGTGCTGACGGTCTTCAACCCCTGCCCGTTCCCGCGCAAGGGCGTCGTCTCGTGCCTCGTGGACATGCCGCAGAACATGGGCTACGAGGCCTTCAGCCTCGTGAACCCCGCGACGGGGAAAAAGCTGCGCATGCAGAAGCAGGAGCGCTTCCCCATGGGCGTGCTCGTGCGCAACCTCCAGGACATCTCGGTCGAGGTCCGCACGGAGCGCGTGCGCTGCCACGTCGAGCTGGACGAGGTGCCCGCCTACGGCTACGCGACCTACCATGTCGTCCGCGAGGAGATGTTCGACCGCGCGCCCGGCAGCCTCGCGCCGGAGGTCAACGTGCTGGAGAACGCCTTCGTGCGCGTGCATTTCAACAGCGACGGCACCCTGGACCTCCTGCACAAGGAGACGGGCCGCGTGTACACCGGCCTGCACTACCTCGAGGACTCCGGCGAGACCGGCCACTCGTGGATCCACATGGAGCCCGAGCGCAACGAGGTCATCACCTCCCACGGATGCCCCTGCGAGATCGCCCTGGAGGAGGACGGGCCCCTGCTCGCGCGGATGCGCGTGGACTATCATCTGAACATCCCCGTCAGCGTCGAGGACGAGCCCTATGTGGACTTCCGCGAGGGCGACATCAACGACACGGGCCGCACGAAAGAGCGGCGCGAAATGGTCGTCACCAGCCGCTTCACCCTGCGGGCCGACTCGCCGCGCCTGGACATCCAGACCTCCTTCGAGAACACCTGCAAGCACCACCGCCTCCGCGTGGTCTTCCCCACCCGCCTCGCGGACTGCGACCGCACGGACGCGGAAATCTCCTACGATGTCATCGGCCGCGACATTCATGTGAAGCAGGGCAACGCCTACTTCGGCAAGCCGAACCCCCAGTACCCCATGCACCGCTTCGTGGACATGACGGACGGCACCCACGGATTCGCCGTCCTCAACAACTCCGGACTCCGCGAGTACGAGGCCATGGACCGGGCCGACAAGCCGCTCGCCGTCACGCTCCTGCGCGCCTTCACCTTCCGCAACTCCCCCGTGTTCGGCCGCTGGGAGACCTTCCCGGACATGGAGCTGGCCCAGTGCATCGGCAAGTTCGAGTGGACCTACGCCCTGTTCCCCCACAGCGGCGACTGGACCAACGGCGTCTACGCCCAGGCCGAGGACATGAACCTGCCGCTGGAGCCCGCGCAGGCGGGGCCGCACGCGGGCACCCTGCCCAAGGCCCTCAGCTTCCTCACCCTTGAGGGCGACAACCTCCAGGTCACGGCCTTCAAGCAGGCCGAGGACCGGCCCGGCAGCTACATCCTCCGCGTGTTCAATCCGACAGCCAAACCCGTGGACGGCGTGGTGCGGACCCACCGCCCCCTCACCGGCGCCTGGCTCACCAATATGAACGAGGAGCGCCGTGAGACCCTCGCCCCCGAGGGCGCCGCGCTCACACTCGCCTTCGGCCCCAAGAAAATCCTCACCGTCGAGTTCACCCTGTAAGCCCCATTTCAACGCCGCCGGTGGTCCAAGGCGACTGTCGGCGGCGGAGGGTCTCAGGCGCCGGCTTGCGGATACGGCCAGCTCCCCACCACCGATTCCAGCGGCAGGGTGCTGGCCTTGTCCGCCAGGGGATAGGCCCGATCCCCCGGATAGAGCACCCAGAGATGGGCCAGGTCCAAATCTTCCAGGGCGTTGGTCATGGAGCGGGTCATTCGCGGGGCGTCGGCGTATTTGACCTCCACCGCCCAGTTTCGGCCGTGTTCCTGCCAGAAGAGGTCCACTTCGGCGCCGGAGTGGGTGGCCCAAAAGGCCAGTTCCTCGCTCCGTTTTCCCAGGACGCGGGCGGCGGCCTCCAGCGCGAACCCCTCCCAGGACGCCCCGAGTTTGTTGTGCGCGGCCAGGTCCCGCCCGGAGCGGACGGAGAGAAGCGCGTGGAGCAGGCCGGAGTCGCGGAAATACACCTTGGGGCGCTTGACCAGCCGCTTTCCAATGTTGGCGTGCCAGGGCTGCAGCAGCCGCACCATGAACGCCCCCTCCAGGATGTCGAGATAGCGCCGCACCGTCGTGTCCGAGACGCCAAAGGAGCGCGCAAACTCGGAATAATTCAACACCTGGCCGTGGTAATGGCAGAGCATGGTCCAGAAACGGCGCATGGTGGCGGGGGGCAGGTTGATGCCCAGTTGCGGAATGTCCCTTTCGAGAAAAGTGGCGATGTACTGCTCAAGCCACAGTCCGGCGACCGCGTCGGTCGGGGCGGTGAAGGCCCGCGGAAGCCCGCCGCGCATCCACAGTTTGCGCCACTCCGCTCCGCCGACATCCTCCAGACGCAATCCCCCCAGCTCATGGTAGGCGATGCGTCCCGCCAGCGATTCCGCCGATTGACGCAGGAGGTCACGCGACGCGCTTCCCAGAATCAGATAACGCTGCTCCGGGCGGGTGTCCACAAGGTGGCGGAGCAGCGGAAACAGGCCCGGAAGGCGCTGAATCTCATCTATGACGATGAGACCGGAAAGCGCTTCCAGCGCCAGTTGCGGCTCTGCAAGGAGGGCGGCATCCCGGGGATTCTCCAAATCGAAGAAGTGCTCCGCGCCGAATTGTCTCGCCAGGGTGGTCTTCCCGCACTGCCGGGGTCCCACAATGGCAGTGACGGGGAAGGCTGCCAGCAATTCCTCCAACCGGGCTTTGTCCGTCTGACGGGGTATCATGCCCTCATGGTACCAAAAGATCATTGAAATTTCAACTCTCCGCGTTGAAATTTCAATAATGAAAGCGCGCCCGCCGGTCAGATTTTGATGATTTTGCCCCGGCGGTGGAGGGCATGGGCGAGGGCGTAGCAGGCACCGAGGACGCCCGCGAGGCTCGCCAGGGCGGCGGCAACGGAAACGTCCGAGGGGATGAGCAGTTCCACAACCACCTCGGCGAGCAGCGCCTGGAGCAGGTAGAGCACGAGGGGGTTGCTGCCCATGACGGTGAGGGGCGGGAAGGAGAGGCCCGCGCGGTCGCAGACCAGGTGGAAGGCCAGCACGGTCAGGAAGCACAGCCCGGCGGAATAGACGGGGTAGGGCGCGCCCATGCCGTACTGGGAGAAGGCCCAGAACGCCTTGACGCCGGGCCATTCGGCGCGGAGCGCCCAGCCGGCCGCGCACAGCGCCACGCCCCAGAGCAGGCAGTTGCGGGCGAGGCGAACCGGGTCGCGCAGCCAGTCGGCCACGAGCGTGCCGAGCAACAGGATGAACATCCACGCCAGCGGGCCCAGGGGACCGCCGTTGATGCTGTGGCCGAGCACCCATGCCCCGTAGCCCGTAAACGAGTACAGCGCCTGATAGAGCGCGAGGCCACCGAGCGCCGCAGCCACCCGGACCAGCGGACCGGCGTTAATGAAGGCCAGCGAGAGAACGCCCGCCGCGCCGATATCCATGAGGGCGTCCCACACCCCCACGAGCAGGCTGAACCCGCCGTAGCAGAGGCCGAGCCCCATGAGGATGCCATAGCGGCGGAGGGCGTCGCGGCGCGCGCCGCAAAGCCCCTTCTCAACGGCGCGCCGCTGAAAGGACATGCGGAAGCCCATGCCCACGAGGAAGATGAACAGGGGCGCGATGGTGTCGGCGTAGGACATGCCCTCGTGGTGGTGCTTCACCATCCACGGCATGCGGTCGAAATGCCCCAGGGTGTTCACGGCGATCATGCCCGCGATGGCGTAGCCGCGGGCCTGGTCCAGCGCCGTGATGCGCGCGTTGCCTGTTTGCGCCATGCCGTCTCTACCGGCCCAGCGCGCCGCGGAGCGACTGGATCACCTCCATCGACGCCTTGTGGATCGCCGGCGCGGCCTCGGGGCCGAAGGAGTTCTCCTCGCCGTACTGGTCCTCCTTAAGGCCGTAGGCGAAGGGCGGCTCGGCGTCCCACTGGCTCTTGGGAACGATGTAGCCCAGCTCGTCGTTGGCCAGCCCGAAGATCATGGTGAGGTCGCCCTTGAGCTGGGACCGCAGCGGCGGCACCTCCACCGGCGCGATGGTGAAGTCGCGCCCGGCGGGGGCCTCCACGCCGCCCTCGCAGATTTCCGGGTAGATCTCGCCGGGGATGGTCAGGATTTCCAGGTTGCCCACCCGCAGGGCGTTCACCTCGGTGCGCACCTTGCCGCCGAACCAGCCCGGATGCACCAGCCCCACGAACACCGCGAAGTTGAACACGGGGTTTCCGACAGGGGCGAGAAAGGTCTTCGCCGCCACGGCCACGGAACTGTCCGTCATGGGGCGCGCGCCGTCGCGCAGGGCGCCCAGTGTTAGCAGGGCCAGGTTCTCGCCCAGGGCCTGCGCCTTTTCAAAGGTGTCCTCGCGCAGCATCGCCCCCGTGTTGCGCTGGGGCACCGTCGTGTGGAGCTGGGTCATCAGCCCACCCACCTGGCCCTGGAAGTACAGGCACATGCCGCCGACGCCGGGCATTCCGTTCGGTTCGGGCACGCCCTTCTCGACGCCCTCGCGCAGGAAGTGCGGGAAGTCGCTCGTGAGCAGCGGGTTCTTGCTGCC
>JAKPUV010000131.1 GCA_029554925.1 Candidatus Hydrogenedentota bacterium
GAGGGTGTAGGTCCCGGGGGCCACGGCGGCAAAGGTGTAGACGCCGGAGGTGTTCGCGGTGACGGGGGTGTAGGGGCTGCCCTGCAGGGTGACTGTTGCGCCGGTGACGGGCACCTGGGAGCCCGCCTCGACCACGGAGCAGAAGACAGACGCGGCGAGAATCGCGTTGCCCGGGGCCAGAAAGGGTTCCACCACGGGGGCGGGACCGCCGCCTGTGTCCACGGCACCCCGCATGTCATCGGGCGAGTCGGTGCCCCACTCGCAGTTCTGCAGGAGCAACTCGGCACCACGCCGGTTGACCAGAACGCGCCCCCCGATGGAGCCCACCACAAACCGGTTCCACCCCGTGTTGGGGTCCGTGCTGTCGCCGAGGACGCACCGGTCCGCGCCGGCGCCGTCCCAGGGCTCCAGCACCACGGCGGTGCCGGGAATGTTGACGAACAGGCACCGCCGGATGACGGGCACCGCCCCGAAAATGCGCACGGCCGCCCCGGTCATGCCGGTGAAGACGCAGGACTCGACAACGCTTCTGGCGGGGGCCGGCCCCGTGGTGAGCAGCCCCACATCGCCGCCCTCAAAGGCCACCCCCTCCACCTTCATGACCGCGTCGAGCATGGTCAGCAGGGGCGGCACCGCGGCGGATTTCTCCGCCGCGCCGGGCCGCAGGGTGATGCCCGTGACGGCGGAAAGGGCCTCGCCGATGAGGCTCCCCAGGACCACAACGGTATCCCCCTCGCGCGCGCGCAACTCCAAGCCGCGGGGCAGACGCAGGAGGTCCGCCGCGTATTCGCCCGCGAACAGGATTACCCGCGCGCGGTTGGCGTCCGAGGCTGCGGCGGCGCGCACGGCGTAGGGCAGCGTCTGGAACGGGGCAAGCGGACCGCCGTATCCCGGGCCGTCCGTGCCCTCCGAGCCAACAAAGAAGGTGCGGACGGGGCTGTTGGAGTCCCTGGGGTCCGACCGCGCGAGGAACTCCTCCAGATTGGTCATGCTGTCCTGGTCGGGGTCGGCGTCCGCGTTTGCAACCACCGGGTTGAGGCGCTTGAAGGCCTCCCAGCCGTCGGGCATGCCGTCCCCGTCCGTGTCCATCTGGTCGTCCCGCGTGCCGATGCAGGCCTCCTGGCAGGCCGTGAGCCCGTCGCCGTCCGCATCCGGCGAGTCGGCGGAACACTGGGCAAAACAGTCCGCCCACGGGTCAAACCAGTTTCCGGGAGGCGGCGGAAGGGCAAACAGCGCCCCGACATCGTAGTTGTCGT
>JAKPUV010000136.1 GCA_029554925.1 Candidatus Hydrogenedentota bacterium
GGCACGCCGCAGGCGAGGAAGAGGCTGTAGGGGTTGGCGTCGCCCGCCCAGCGCGCGCCCTCGCCCCAGTAGTGGCGGAAGGGTCCGCGCGGCGTGTGTCCGGCGAGTTCCCGGTGGATGGCCGCCTGCTTCCTCATTTCCGGGGCGAGGGTCGCCCAGTGGGTGCGCGGGAAGGCCCGCTCGCCGCTCATGAACATGGTGTTGCGCACGTCCGCGAGCGTCGTGATGGAGAGCTTGGCGGCCATGTTCGCCGCCGAGAGGCCGTCGGGCGGCCAGGCTGTCGTCTCGCTGTACGCCCGCTCCGGCGGCGTGAACCGGCGGTGGAACAGGGCGCTGAACAGCTCGTCCGTCTTCCCCTTCACGGGGGCGAAGGAGGCGTCGCCGAACATGAGCTCGCCCACGCGGAACGGCACCCCGGTGTAGTCGGTCAGGCGGATGCCCGCCTTCTCGGAGCCGAGGTACATGACCATGATGCCCAGCTCCGCCTCCGGCGCAAGGGCGGCCTGCTGCGCGCGGAAGCACGCCGTCAGCTTGTCGCACTGGTGGGTGACCCACGCGCGCAGCTCGGCGGTCAGCCGCCGCTCCGCCACCGCGCCCAGGAGGGCGTCCCACTGCGGCGCGCCGTAGCCGTGCTTCTCCAGGAACTCCCGTTTGCAGTCGTCGCAGAAACAGCCGCCGATGTCTGACGGCGACGGCGCGAGCCGGTAGTCGTCGTCCACGAAAACAATCTTCGGGTCCGTGGTCTTGATCTTGCGCAGGGCGTCCACGTTCGCCTCCGTGGCCGGGGGATGCAGCGACACGCCGTAGTGCCGCGTGCCGTCGGGGCGCACCCCCTGCTTCCACGCGCCCAGCACCACGCCGGGCATGTAGTCCGGCGGCTTGTCGGTGAACGACGGGTGGCCGAGGGGGATGGTGATGTTGTGCACCGCCATGCCCTTCGCCTCGATGCGCCCCTTCCACTCAAGCACCTCCTCGACAGGGTGATAGAAGTTCCCGTTGAAGAAGCAGGCCAGCCACAGGTCCGTCACCCCCGCTCCGCTCACGATGTCCAGCAGTTCCGGGTCCCCCTTGAGCGCGTCAATGGACACCGACAGGTTGTACCGCCGGACGGACGGCGAGCCGTCCCCCGCTGCGGCAAGCCCCCGAATCCCAGCCCCCGCGGAGAATCCGGCGGCGGCCATGCCGCCCAAAAAGGCGCGTCGGGTGCATTTCATGAGCGTAAATCTCCTTTCCTTCGGTCCGCCCGTGGCGGCCATTTCGCAACAGCCTGACACCAAACCAGCCATCCCTCCGCCATTACACCGCCCTGTCCAGCAATGTCAGTGCATCCCGCGCGGCCGATTCAAGGGAAAGTCTGCTCTCCTTTCGAAAAGAGAACGCGGCCGTTCCAGAACCGTTCGCCACGGACTCCAGAAGCGGGCGGATTGCTGCAACGTTCCGCCGCGCCGCCGTGTCCCAGACCAACGTCAACTCCAGGGCGTCCATCACGCAGTAGGCGTTCGGATTGCGGGACATGTCGAGCAAGAACGCGTCAATGTCCGGCCCGGGCACCCTTTCCAGCGCCTGGACGGCGCGGGCCGTGTCCACAAGAGTGCGCTCGCCTTCGTTGCGGCAATTGGGGTCGGCATTCTGGACCTTGTGCGGGGGGCCAAACAGCGTCTTCAGCCGTTCCGCGCGCACTTCCACGGGCAGGGCCGCAACGGCAAGGGCTATCACTTTGTCACAGTTCTGAAACGCCGGGGTGAAGTGTTCCCCGTCCCGCACATACAGGGCAAAGGCGGCCTCCAGCGCGGCAGCGTTCCGGATTTCAGCCAGCGCCCAAAAAACCAACCCGGCAACCCGCCCGAAAGTCTCCAGTTCCTGTCTCTTCGCGTATTCCCCCGAACACTGGTCGAGTGCCTCCCGCAGGGGGGGTAATGGCGTTCCAGGGCTGCGAGAAGCAGCGGCGCGTCGAACTGTCCGAACGCGCCCACGCCTTGGGCCGCCTCCAGCGCACCCATGACCTGCTCCAAGGAACCCTCCCGCAGGGCTGCGTTCCATTCCTGCGGCATCTCGAAGGGCTCCCCCCGATCCGCCTTGCGCCTCATCTTCACCGCCTGCCACACCTCTTGCACGGAAGCCGGCACCCTTCCCAACGCGCGGGGCACCCTCCCCTCCTGTACGGCATAGACCTGTGTGTGGTGAAACGTGTGCCGGTCCCCGTTTCGGCGGAGGACCAGCAAATACTCCTTCGCCTCCTCCAGCGTGCTGACATATTCCCACTCCAGATCGGCCGTCACCTCCACCTCCGAAGGCAGACCCGCCGGATCACTGCGCACGCCCCCCAGTGTCACAGTCGTCGGAAGCGGGGACAGTTCACGGCTGAGGATGTCCCCAACCAGCACCTCACGGTCGTGGACCACCCGGCGCACCACCGCCTGAACCACCACAGGGTCTTTGGCGTCGGCCGCCTGCTCCGCGTCCTTTTCCTGCACCGCCTCAAGAATTGTGGGGTAGAAGTAATCCACGCACATGAAACCCGCAGCGCTCTCTCTCCGGATTTTCAGCAAGGACTTGGTGTCTTCTTTGGACAACCGCTCCCGCAGGACGCCCTCGAGTTCCCTCCGGTCCACCCGGGCTTTCTCGTCCTTGTGCAGGGCGAGCAGCTCGTCGAGCGGCTTCTGCTCCAGGCGGCCCGCGCCGTGGGCCAGCACGCAGACACACACGGCCAGTGCCGGAAAGACGGATTTCCAACCACTGCGGCCCATGACACGACCTCCCTTGCCGGAGGGCGCGCCCCGCGCGCGCCTCTCCCGGCGCCATCATAGGCTATTGCACGGCACCCGTCAATACCGGTAGGTTTCGGGCTTGTAGGGGCCTTCCACGGGGACGCCGAGGTAGTCGGCCTGCTCGGGGGTCAGGGTGTCGAGTTCGACGCCGAGCTTGCCAAGGTGCAGGCGGGCGACCTCCTCGTCGAGTTTCTTGGGCAGGGTGTAGACCTGGCCGACCGCGTACTGGTCGGGCTCGGTGAAGAGGGCGATCTGGGCCAGCGTCTGGTTGGTGAAGGAGTTGGACATGACGAAGGACGGGTGGCCGGTGGCGCAGCCGAGGTTGACGAGCCGCCCGCGGGCCAGCAGGATGATCTCGCGGCCGTCGGGCAGGACGAACTTGTCCACCTGCGGCTTGACGTTGACCTCGCGGATGTCCGCGCTCTGCTCGAGGTGCGCCACGTCAATCTCGGAGTCGAAGTGTCCGATGTTGCAGACGATGGCCTGGTCCTTCATCCTACGCAGCTGCGCGCCGGAGATGACATTGTAGCACCCCGTGGCGGTGACGAAGATGTCGCCGATCTTCGCGGCGTCGTCCATCTTCATGACCTGGTAGCCCTCCATCGCGGCCTGGAGCGCGCAGATGGGGTCGATCTCCGTGATGACGACGCGCGCGCCGAGGCCGCGCATGGCGTCCGCGCAGCCCTTGCCCACGTCGCCGTAGCCGGCCACGACGACGACCTTGCCCGCCACCATGATGTCCGTGGCGCGCTTGATGCCGTCGGCCAGCGACTCGCGGCAGCCGTACAGGTTGTCGAACTTCGACTTGGTGACGGAGTCGTTGACGTTCATGGCGCGGGTGCGGAGGCTCCCCTCCTTCATCATCCGGTAGAGCCGGTGGACGCCCGTGGTCGTCTCCTCTGACACGCCGATCCAGCCGGCCGCCGTGCGGCGCCACAGGCCGGGGTCCTCGCCGTGCACGCGGTGGAGCAGGGAGTCCACGATCTCGATCTCGCGGTTGTCCCGGCAGACGGGGGGCAGCGCGCCGGTTTTCTCGAAGTGCTCCTCAAACTCGCAGCCGCGGTGGATCAGCAGGGTCGCGTCGCCGCCGTCGTCCACGATCATGTTGAGCGTCTGCCCGCCGGGGAAGGCCATGGCCTGGTACGTGCACCACCAGTACTCCTCCAGCGTCTCGCCCTTCCACGCGAAGACCGGGACGCCCGCCTGGGCGATGGCCGCCGCGGCATGGTCCTGGGTGGAGTAGATGTTGCAGCTTGCCCAGCGGACCTCGGCGCCGAGGGCGGTGAGGGTCTCGATGAGCACCGCGGTCTGGATGGTCATGTGGAGGGAGCCCATGATCCGCGCGCCCTTGAGGGGCTGGGCGGCGGCGTACTGGGCGCGCACGGCCATGAGGCCCGGCATCTCCTTCTCCGCCATCTCGATTTCCATGCGGCCCCACGCCGCGAGGCCCATGTCCGC
>JAKPUV010000138.1 GCA_029554925.1 Candidatus Hydrogenedentota bacterium
CCCCTGGGGTCCAGCCGCGCCGTCACCGCCCTGCGCCAGCAGATCGGGCGCATGGGGCCCATCCCGGAGCCCGTGCTCATCACCGGGCCCACGGGCTCCGGCAAGGAGGTCATGGCGCGCGCCCTCCATGTCACCAGCGGACGGACGGGCCTCTTCGTCGCCGTCAACTGCGCCGTCCTCGGCGGCAACCCGACCTTCGTGGAGGACCGGCTCTTCGGCCATGTCAAGGGCGCGTACACCGGCACGGTGGGCGACGCCCGGGGCGCTTTCGAGGAGGCCAACGGCGGCACCCTCTTCCTCGACGAGATCGCCGAGCTGCCCCCGGAGGTGCAGGCCCAGCTCCTGCGCGTGCTCGAGGAGGGCGCCGTGCGGCCCCTGGGCACCATGAAGACCCGCCCCGTGACCACCCGCATCATCGCCGCCACCCACCGCGACCTCCGGCGGATGGCCGCCGGGGGCGCGTTCCGCGCCGACCTGTTCTACCGGCTCAACGTGCTGACCCTGCGCGTGCCGCCGCTCCGCGAGCGGCCCGAGGACATGAAGAGCATTGCCGAGCACATCCTGCGTTTCCTCGCCGGGGAGAATTATCCCCTCGCCCTCACGTCCGACGACTGGAAGGCCATCCGCGACTACGACTGGCCCGGAAACGTCCGCCAGTTCCTCAACGCGCTCAAACGCGCCGCCTACCTCCGCCGTCCCTTGAAAGAGGTGGTCGAGGAGGAGGCCCGCGCCGACGCCCCGGACCCCGACACCCCCGGCGCCGATGCCCCAACCCTCTACTGTCCTCGCACCCCCGAAGAAGTCCGCCCGGCCGCCGAAGTCTACGCCGCCTACATCCGCCACGCCCTCGCCCTCCACAACGGCAACATCACCCAAACCGCCAAAGCCCTCGGCGTCGCGCAGAACACGGTGAGGAAGCACGCCGGCGGGTGAAGGCGGCAAGAACACCACAACCCGTCATTGCGAACGAAGGGAAGCAATCTCTTGCAGGCAGGGCTATGGCAGGCACGAGATGGCTTCGCAGGCTCGCCATGACGCGTTGACCGTCGGTTAGGCTTGCTCCACCGGACAACCCGTCATTGCGAACGAAGGGAAGCAATCTCTTGCAGGCAGCGCGATGGCAGGACGAAAGTCTTCTGGCCTCTCGCGGCCGGGGCGTCGTGCCGTGCATGCTTCCGGATGATCACCACAAAGGCACCAAGAACACAAAGAAACCGGTTGTGATCTTCTGCCTCGTCCGCCTTCTTGGTGCCCTTTGTGCCTTTGTGGTGAAAACTCCGCCACAACGTATCAAGTCACAGAGGGCCGAAGCGATCAGCCTGATCCGCCGCTTACTGGTTCCCGGGGCGCAGGGCTTCCAGTTCGGCGGCGATGTTGTCCCGCCGTGCGGCGGCCAGGACGCGGGCCTTTTCCAGCGCGAGACGGACCACCACGTCGCCGCGGGCGTCGGCCGCCCCGTCTGCGGCGTCGGCGAAAGCCTCCATGAACGCGCAGTCGCGCGCGGACACCCCGTGGTCCCCCGCAAACAGCCGGTTCCACACCGCCGCCAGCAGGGGGGCGTGCGGGGTGACGATGAACCGGTCCTCAGGAGCATGGGCCCGCGCCGGATCGGCGGTGAGGATCACCCCGACCCCGGCCAGTTCCGCCATGCCCTTGTCCGCCGCCGGGACGGTGCCGTCTGCCGGCAGCTTCTCCGCATGCCGGAGGAACCGCCCCAGGGCGGCATGCTCCAGCGCGAGGCGTCCGGCGCGGTGCACGTTCAGCGTCGGGGCCACCCGCAGCACCGCGAGCGTGCCCGTCACCAGCACCCGTTCCGCGGGAGTCCGGTCCGGCATGCCCGCCATCGCCTCCAGCAGCACCTCGTCGCGGTGGTCGTGCAGCCAGCGGGCGAGTTCGCCCCCGTGGCGGGCGATGTCGGGCGCGTCGCCACCGCGCCGCACCAGGCCGACCAGCCGGTGGAAGGCCCGCAGGGCCGACGTGTCCGGCCAGCACCGCAGCCGGGAAAGGTGGGCCGCGGGCAGGCCAAGGGCCTCGGCCGCGGCGAGAATCCGCTCCCGACACCCCGGCTTCGCCGCGCCCACCCGCGTGTTCCGGTGGTCAATGTAGACCAGCGCGTCCGTCGGCGCGCCGTCCGCCGCGCGCACTTCGCGCCAGCACCGGTCATACAACCCCTTCCCG
>JAKPUV010000142.1 GCA_029554925.1 Candidatus Hydrogenedentota bacterium
GCAGGCCGCCCAGGGGCGACAGGTCCAGCCCCGCCAGGGGGTCCACAATGAAATCGGCGTCCTCCGTGGAAAACTGGAGCAGGCACACCCGCTCCCGGTAGGCATGAAGACTGTTCGCCTCGACGTCCACCGCAAACCGCGGCGCTCGCCGCAGCGCCTCATAACACGCCGCCCATCCGGCGGCATCCGCTATCAATTGGTACTGATCAGCCACGGAAACACTTTTCTAAAGGGTTGAAACACTGCCTCCGGCGATTATACACCTCCGGAGGGCCGGGTCCAAATCCCGAAAAACCGGAAAGAACCGCTTGTAACGCCCTCCACGCCCCGCAGGGGGGCCGCGCCCTTTCTCCCGTTGTTAATTCGGTTCCTGCGCCCCTTTCTCCGTCATGAGCGACACCGGCCCGAGGAGCCCGGAGGGCTCCAGGGGGGAGTCGGGGCGGAAGGGGATGAGGGTGGACCAGGTCAGGCGCTTGCGTTTGGGCAGGGCGCTGTCGCCGATGAGGCGGTTAATCCAGAGGTTGGCCACGGTGATTTCCAGCTCGTTTCCCTGCTGCCGCAGAAGCCCTTCCGGAATCTCCACCCGCCACGGCATGCACCACGCTACGCCGAGATCGGTCCCGTTGAGCCGCACGGAGGCCATGTTCTTCACGCTTCCGAGGGAAAGGAAAGCGGGGCCTTCGGCGGTGTCGGAGGGGCGGTCGAAAACGGTTCGGTAGACGGCCTTGCCGGAGTAGTGTTTGATCCCCTGCTCGGGGCGCTGGATCCAGTCTTCGAGTTTGTCAAAGGTCACCTTTTCCGGCCCGCCCCATTTTGGGTCAAAGGACACCTGCCACGGCCCGGCCAGGGTGATCCTGGGCACGGGTTTCGTGAAGTTCCCGACGTCCGGGGACGGTGTCCCGGCGGGCCTGCGGAACACCACGAAGCCGCTTTGCAGCGGATCCAGCCGCATAAGCAGACTGGTCCGCCCGTCCGCCTCGGTGAAGTTGGGCAGATCCCGGCGCTCCCCGGTCATGGGATCCCACCATTCCGGCTGCCGGCCCGTCACGCGGAAGCGGCAGTCCACCAGAAGGGGGCTCTCTTCCGGATTGGCGATGAAGTAGAGGTCGGCGTCCCCGTCGCGGCGGTGGATATACCGCATGCGGTGGCAGGACGAGAAATCGGTCGGCACCCCCATGCCGGACAGGACGCGGGCGGTCGTGTCGTAGTCGGGGTAGAGCTCGCGCTGCCACGGGGCGAGCCCCTTCAGGTTCCACGGGGCCATGTCCTGCGGCCCCAGGTCCATGACGGGGGTCCAGGCGCCGTCCTCTTCCCGCGCGCTGATCCAATCCCCGTTCGTGGCGATGACCCGCGCGCTT
>JAKPUV010000152.1 GCA_029554925.1 Candidatus Hydrogenedentota bacterium
CCCGGAGGGCCTCCCGGAATGCCGGGTGCCTTCCCGCCCCCCGGCGGCGGCGGCGCGCCGTTCCCCGGCGGGGGCGCTCCGCAGCCCGCGCCTCAGTTCGGCGGCCTTCAGGGCGCGGGCAACCGCCCCGGCCAGCCTGCGGGCCCCGGCGGGATGCAGGGCGGGATGCCCGGCAGCACGGACGCCGTCTACGGCGTGAAGTCCAGCGGCGTCGTTCCCTATGTGAACCTCAAGAACGTGAGCCTGGCCGAGGGCCTGCAGGCGCTCCTGCGCCCGCTCGGGCTTGACTATGCGGTGCAGCCGGGCTTCATCTGGATCAGCAAGCCCGAAATCATCCGCCGCGAATCTTTCGAGAAACTCGAGACCCGCTACTACGAGTTGCGCAACGCGGGTTCGGAGACGCTGTACAAGCTCGTCCTTCGCAACCGCTTCGGCGGCGTCGGCGGCCGCATGGGCGGCATGGGCGGCGGGATGATGGGCGGCATGGGCGGCTACGGCGGCGGGATGATGGGCGGCATGGGCGGCGGCTACGGCGGCGGCATGGGCATGGATGTCACCGCCATCAGCAACATCTCCGACCTGTTCTCCTCCATCAGCGACCTGATGGTCGGTGAGACGCCCTCGCAGATCATGACCATGGGCCTCCAGAGCACCGGCACGGGCGCGACGGCCAACCGCAACCAGGCCTACGGCGGCGGCGGCTACGGCGCGGCCCAGGGCGGCGCGGGCCTCGGCGGCACTTCGGGCACGGGCTCCTTTGGCATCGGCACCGACATCCTGAGCATTCTGGAGCGGCTGGTGCCCCAGGTGTTCGAGCCGTACACCGAAGAGCTGCTGTCGGACATGATCTACAACCCGGCCAACAACCTGCTCATCGTGAAAAACACGCCGAGCAACCTCGACACCTTCGAGAAGCAGCTGGCCGAGATTGACGTCACACCGAAGCAGGTGAGCATCGAGGCGAAATTCCTCACCATCCGGCTCGAGGACCTGAAGAAGATCGGGTTCAAGTGGGATGCGACCATCTCGGACCTCAACAACCGCGACCGGGAAACGACCGAGCTCGCGCAGCAGCCCTACTATTACGACATCAACGGCGACGGCGTGGACGAGACGGTGCCCTTCTACCAGCGTCCCGACGGCAGCAGGGTGGTCCGGAACACGGTGAGCGACGCGGCGATCACCTCGCTGACCAACCCGGCCTCCTCCGTGACGCCCACCTTCTCCATCCTGGGGAACATCATTGACAACGCGGACGGCGACAAGCTGGCCCTGACCTTCGACTATCTGGACAGCCTCGAGGAGTCCGAGCTTCTCAGCGCCCCGCGCGTCACCACGATGAACCGCAAGCCGGCCGTTGTGGCGGACTTCTCCACGGAGTACTTCATCTCCGCCGTCAACACCCAGATACTCACCCTGGGCAGCGGGTTTTCCGGCAACACCAGCAGCAACTTCGTGCAGAACGTGATCCCCACGTCCTACAACTTCGGCATCGCGCTGTCGGTCACGCCGCAAATCCGCGACAACGACCAGGTGCGCCTGTGGCTGAACCCCGAAGTGCGCACGAAGACCGGCCAGAAGTCCTTCGAGCAGAAGCAGGTGATCAGCGGGGAGGAGATTTCCAACGAGATCGTGCTGCCGACCACCAGCTGGCAGGCCGTGTGGACCAACGTGATCGTGCATGACGGCGACACCCTGGTCCTCGGCGGCCTGGTGCAGGACCAGACCAGCAAGGGCACCCAGAAGATGCCCTACCTGGCGGACATCCCGGTCATCGGCTTCTTCTTCAAGGGCAGCAAGCGGGAGAGCAAGCAGTCGAGCCTCCTGATCTTCGTGACGCCGGACATCATTGACTCGACGGGTGCGCGCTTCTTCGACATCGCCGGGGACAAGCCGGCCTACTGAGAAAGAAATGACCACGGAGCACACGGCGGGTGAACCCAGCGGTTTTCCCGCCGTTTCTCATGCATGAGCTACTTTCTGTACAACCTGGCCCTCGCGGCCGCGGAACCCGCGGCCCGGCTCTGGCTGTCCCGCCATCCGGAGCACGCCGTGCTGCGGGAGCGGTTCGCCCCGTCCATCCCCCCCCTCACGGGGCGCCCCCTGTGGGTGCATGCGTGCAGTGTCGGCGAAATCAACACGGCGCGCCCCCTGATCCGGGCGCTTCGCGGCCGCTTCCCTGGCACACCGGTGCTTCTCACCACCAGCACGGCCGCGGGTCGAACGCTTGCGGACAGGGGGGTGGAGGGCGCGGTGGCGGCTTGGCTGCCCTTCGACCGCGCCCGGGCGGTGCGGCGCTTCATCGGGGAGGCCCGCCCCCGGGCCCTGGTGATCCTGGAGACGGAGCTGTGGCCCAACCTGCTGCGCGAGGCGCGGCGCGCGGACGTGCCCGTCCTCATCGCCAACGGGCGCATCAGCCCGAAGCGGCTCCCCCGATACCGGCGCTGGCGCCGGGTGCTGGCCCCGGTGTTCCGCCAGGTGACCGCCGTGGGCGCCCAGAATGCGGCCTACGCCGCCCTCTTTGCGGAGTTGGGGGTGGCGGCGGACACGGTCCACGTCACGGGGAACCTGAAATTCGACGCCGTGCGCACCGGGGTGGACCCGCAGACCCTTCTGGAACTGCGGCTCGCATGCGGCTTCGGGCCCGACACGCCCATTCTCCTTTTCGGCAGCACGCGGCCCGGCGACGAGGC
>JAKPUV010000169.1 GCA_029554925.1 Candidatus Hydrogenedentota bacterium
CGGAACAGCTGGTGGCCGTCCACCCGGCGCAGGAGGACGCTCGTGGCCACGGCCACCGCCAGGGCGTCCATGGAGAGCCCCACGGCGATGCCAAGCAGTTCCAGTCTTCCGATCATGCGCGCGTCCCCCCGGCGGGTTTCCAGCCGGAGGCGGCATTTTAGCCCCCGGGGGCGGGCCGGGTCCAGCGCGGGGCGCGGGTTTGTGTTAGAATCGCGGCGGGGTCCGGGCGGTGTTGAACGCACAGGACACGGCCCCGCGCGGCGCGCGGGAGCGCAAACGACAGGATGCCCGATGAGTCTTTCCGAACGTCTGGTCTGGTCCTCCATCCGGCTCGGCGCGCGCGTTTTCTACGGCGACACGACGCAGGCGGACTGGATATATGAAAAGGTGCGCAGGCCGCGCACGCTCTGGCTGGTCGCCCGCAACATGCTCAACTACCGCCTCGGCCGCCCGCGGGTGGCCGCGCTGGTGACGCTGGGGGTGGAGCCGGTTTTTGGCTGCAACCTCAAGTGCAAATACTGCTGGGGAGCGTTCGAGGAGGGGCTCGCGGGGACGCGGCCCCGCCTCATGGAATGGGATCTCTTCCGAAAGGCGGTGGACGAGGCCCCGGACACGGTGGAGACGGTGACCTTCGGCAGCGTGGGGGAGCCCCTGCTGCATCCCCGCCTGTGCGAGATGATCGCCTACGCCGCCGCGTCGGGACGGCGCACGGCCATGTACAGCAACGGCACCCTGCTTGCGGGGGAGCGCGCCGGGGCGCTGGCCGCGTCGCCCCTGGACACCCTGAGCATCTCCATGGAGCCCGACGCCGACACGGCCCGCGAGTTCCGCGGGATCGACCGCGACCGTGTCCGGGAGAATGTGCGGGCCTTCGCCGCCATGCGGCGCCCCGGCATGTCGCTCAAGCTCTCCATGGTGATGCACCCGGGCAACCATGACCGGATCCCGGATGCCTGGGAGGGGTGGGAGGACATTGTGGAGGGGATCAAGGTCGCCGCGGTCATGGACATCGGCTTCCGGCCCTGCACCCGGCGCACCGCGTGCAGCGAGGCGTGGCGCGGCAACCTCAATGTGCAGACCAACGGGGAGGTCACCCCCTGCTGCGTGGACGTGCACGGGACGCTCTCCCTTGGAAACCTGCATGAAACCAGGCTTTCGGACCTGGTGAACAACGCCGCCCACCGTCGGCTGCTGGAACAGTTTGTGGCGGGGGTTCCCCCGGAGCGCTGCATGCACTGCACCGAGTTCAGCGGCGAGGGGGTTCCCGTCAAGATGCCCAAGCGCCCGGTCGCCGGAAGAAAGACGGGGGGCTGACCATGGACCGCGGCGGCGTCTGGGCCGGGGGGGGCGCGGCGCGCACAGCCCTGCTGCTCGTCTTATTGACGCTGCTGGCTCTGGCGCTGCGGGTTTACCGGCTCGACGACCAGTCGGCCTGGTACGATGAGAACCATTATTTCATCGCCGGCGCCCCGGATTTCCAGACCTATGTGGACGGTGTGCGCGTGTGGGCGCCGGACAACGTGATCCTCTACCATGCGCTGTTCTGGGGCTGGACGCGCGTTTTCGGCCTGTCGCTGGTGGCGGGACGCATGTTCACCGTGCTCCTTGGGCTGTCCGCCGTGCCCCTGGCCTTTCTGCTGGGGCGGCGCGTGTTCTCGCCGGCGGCCGGAGGGTTTGCCGCCCTGCTTGCGGCCCTTTCCCCCGCCCTGATCTGGCACGCCCAGACCATGCGCCCCTACGGCCTCTGCGTGCCCCTCGTGCTCTTCGGGCTCCACGCGCTCCTGCGCGCGGCGGAGGGCGGCGGCTGGAAATGGTGGGCCGCCGCGCTGGCCGCCAACAGCGCCATGATGTGGACCCATCTTTTCATGGGTTTTGTGCTGCCCGCGCAGGGCCTCTACCTGCTCGTCCGCCGCCCCCATGGCCCGCGCAACGCCTTTGGCTGGGCCGCCGCAAACCTGCTGACCGTGGTGCCGCCGGCCCTGTGGGTGCTGCCGCGCCTCCGGTTCGTCCCCCCGGCGAAGTATGACCACCTGATCCCCCCCTCCGCGTGGACGGCGCTGGTGGACGCCTTCGGCGACGATGTGATTCGGTGGAGCTCCGAGTTTCCCGTGGCGCCGCCGGACTGGGCCGCGTCGCTTCCCCCGGGCCCGCAAACAGCGGCGGGCGCGCTGTGGATGCTCCTTCTCGCGGGCGGTGTGCTGGGCGCGCTGCCTGCGGTTGGGCGGCGCCTGCGCGGCAACGATGCCGGCCCTTTCCTGCTGCTTTGCGCCGGACTCCTGCCCCTCCTGTCCCTGCTGCTGCTTTCGGTGCTGTGGCGGCCCTGCCTCGAGATCCGCTACACCCCCTATGCCGTGGTCTGCCTCTATGTCCTTGCCGGCGGCGCGCTCCTTTCGCGGCCCCGGCGGGGGACGCGGGCGGCGGCGGCGTTCCTCGCGGCGCTGCTGGCGTTTCAGAC
>JAKPUV010000205.1 GCA_029554925.1 Candidatus Hydrogenedentota bacterium
GGGAGATGACACCATTTCCCGGCGCGGCGGGTCAGGGAAATGGTATCTTGGCCGAAGGACACGCACCAGAAGGAGGCCGACCATGGCGAAATCAGCTTACGGAACGATCACGGCGGCGCTGGCGCTGCTGCTGGCGGCGGCAGTGTGCGCGGGCGGCGCTTGGGCGGCGGACCCCGCCGACCCCTTTGTCCACCCGCCGGAGAAGCGGTTCTGGGACCCTGCGGCAGATGACGTGTTCCTCCAGGAATGGGTGGAGCGCATTCCCACGGAGAGCCCGGTCACCTCGGTGGCCGTGGCGGACGGCGCCGCCTATGCCGTGCGCGACGGGGCGCTGTTCCGCGTGGCGGGGACGGCGCTGGAGCCGGTGCCCGGCGCGCCGGAGGCCGTGGCGCGGCTGGCCGCGCCGGACGGCCGGCTGTGGGTGATGGCGAAGGGCGGGCTCTTCGTGCGCGAGGGAGACGCCTTCCGCAGGGTGGACGACCGGCCCGTCGTGGATGTCTGCCTGCACGGGGACGGGGTGGTCGCCGCGACGCGCGAGGACCTCTTCCACGTCGGCGCGGACGGCCTGACGCCGTTCGCGCCCGAGGGCGGCTACCGCAGCCACAACGCCACCTACGACATGGAGGACGGCACCCAGCTGCTGGACGAGCCGGTGACCTTCGGTCCCGTGTCCCGCATCGCCTCCTACGGCGGCACACTGTACGGCCTGCGGCCGCGGCAGGTGGTCATGTTCGACGGCCTGGCCGTCACCCCGGAAGTGGCGGACTGGGGGCGGCTGCCGTCGCCCGTGGTGCGCGACCTGGCGTCCCTCGGCAGCCGCCTCTTCATCGCAACGGACCGCGGGCTGGGCGTGCTGCGCGGCATGTCGCTAACCACGCTGGACGGCGGCGGCGGGCTCCCCGTCGAGGACACCACCTGCCTCGCCCGGGGCTTCGACCGCGACCTGTGGATCGGCACCACCCGGGGCGCGGTCCGCATGACCCGCGGCGGCGAATTCCATTACTTCGGCGAGGGGCTCTGGCTGCCCGACGGCCGCGTAAACGCCGTGGCGGCGGGGGACAACACGGTCCACATCGCCACCGACGGCGGCCTGGCGGTCCTCCATTACACGCCGTGGACCCTGGAGGCGAAGGCGAAATTCTACGAGCGGCACCTGGAGGAGTGGGGCCACAAGCGCCTCGGCTTCACGCACGTCCTCCACTGGGGCGGCGACGAACTCGGCTGGGTCCGCGAGATCAGCGACAACGACGGCGGCCACACGGCCCCCTACCTCGCCGCCATGTCCTTCAAGTACGCCGCCACGGGCGACGAGGCGGCCCGCGCCGAGGCGGTCAACACCTTCCAGGCCATGGCCTGGCTGGAGGAGATCACCGGGGTGCCCGGCCTCATCGCCCGGGCCATCTGGGTGCCCGGCGCGGACGCCGGGGAGCGGTCGCAGCACGGCTCCGGCGGGTTGCCCGCCCGGTGGTACCCCGCCGCCGACCCCCGCTTCGAGTGGAAGGGCGACACGTCAAGCGACGAGGTGGTCGCCCATTTCTACGCCGTGGGCGTCTTCCACGACTACGCCGCCAAAGGGGCGGACAAACAGCGCGCGGCGGAACACCTGCGGCGCA
>JAKPUV010000210.1 GCA_029554925.1 Candidatus Hydrogenedentota bacterium
CCGGCGTGGGTCTCGTGGAAGTCCGGGTGCGCCTCCCGGAACCCGCGCAGGAGCGGGGTGTCCCGGTGGATCACCGCGGCGTTCGCGCAGAGCCCGCCGCCGAGGGACTTGGCCACCGTCATGATGTCCGGCACGACGCCCGAATGCTCCGAGGCGAACATGCGGCCCGTCCGGCCGAAGCCCGTCTGAATCTCGTCAAAGATGAGCAGGGCACCGTGGCGGTCGCATAAATCGCGCAGGCCGCGGAGGTACTCCGGGGTTCCTGGGAAGATGCCCGCCTCGCCCTGCACCGGCTCCAGGATGACCGCGGCCGTGTCCCCGTCAATGACCTTCGCCGCGGCGTCCAGGTCGTTGAACGGCACGAACACGAAGCCCGGCATGAGGGGCTCGAAGCAGTGGCGGTAGTGCTCCTTGCCGTTGGCGCTCAGGGCGAAGCCCGTGTGACCGTGGTAGGCCTTGACGGTGGAGACGATCTTCGGGCGGCCCGTCGCGCCGCGCGCCAGCTTCAGCGCGCACTCCACCGCCTCGCCGCCCCCGGCGGCGAAGAGCACCCGGTCCAGGTCGCCCGGGGCCAGCGCGGCCAGCCGCCGGGCCAGCGCCTCCTTGTGCGGCGACGGGAGCAGCCGGCTGCCCATGTCCACCTCGTCCGCCGCGGCCTCCAGCGCCGCCAGCACCTCCGGATTGCGCCGCGACACGTTGAAGCACCCCGCGGCGGTGAAGCAGTCGTACATCCGCCGCCCCGTCAGGGGGTCCGTGAAGCCCACCCCCTCCCGGCGCGTCTCAAAGACGTCGAGATGCCCCGCGCTGAGGTACTTGATCTGGTTCCGGTTGATGTGCCGGCCGAACAGGGCAAAGATGCGCGCCTTGTCCTGCTTGGTCATCGTGGCCGGGCCGGTGTTTTCCGCCATAAGAGAGTCCTCCCGCGCCGCGCCCCGCCGGGGGGCGCGTCCGCGCGCGCACAAGGATACACCATGCCGCGGGTCCGACATCCGTCGCGCGCCCGGGTCCCCGGCGAGTTCATTTCAGCCCTGAAATACTCCGGGGCGAGCATGCCCGGACCCGCTCCGCGAAGAAGAGGGCTTCCATGCGCAGGGCGGCGGGGTAGAGGTCTGGGGGGTAGGCCCACAGGCACCACCCCGGCGCGGTGAGCAGTTTCGCCGCCGCATGGAGGATCAGCCCCGCGCGGCCCCGGCCCGCTTCCAGGTACACCGCGCCGCCGTCGCGTCCCGCCGCGCGCACCTTGCGCCGCGCCGTGTCCCAGTCGTCCTCGAAATGGTGGCGCACGGTGATGGAGGGCTCGAAGGCGATGGACACCCCCGCGCGCCGCAGGGCGAGGCAGAAGGCGTAGTCCTCCGCCGCGCCCAGGCGGGTCTCCGGGAATCCCCCGGCCCTCCCCCAGTCCGCCCGCCGCAGCAGCAGGAAGGCGGGGCCGATGTAACCGTGCCGGGGGCGCTCGCCCACGGTGAAGCGGTGGCGGAACCACAGGTAGCGCGCCGCCGGCCCCTCATTTCCCCAGGGGGCGAGGGCGTAGGCCACGGCGTCGGCCCCGGTGCGTTCCCGCGCGGCCCACAGCGCGGCCAGCCATCCCGGCGGCGCCTCGGTGTCGTCGTCGGCGACGACGACCCACTCCCCGCGCGCAACGGCGACGGCGGCGTTGCGCGCCGGGCCGGGGCCGCTGTTCTCGGTGCGCAGGGCGCGCAGCCGGTCCCCGTGCGCGCGGGCCAGGTCCGCCAGCACCTCCGGCGTGGCGTCGCGCGACCCGTCGTCCACGCAGACCACCTCGAAGACGGGGCCCTCCTGCGCCAGCAGGGACTCCAGGCAGGCGCGCAGCATCTCCGCACGGCCGCAGGTGGCGACCACCACGCTCAGAAGGGGCGCGGCGCCGGGGGCGCGGTCTGTTTCCTGTGGCTGCAAGCGGAATGGTATCCTGTGTTCCGGCCGCGGGGGCCGCGGCGATGATAGGGCACGGCCCCCCCCCGCCTCAACCCCGGCGGGCCGGCCCCGGCAAGGAGCGCGCATGACCGACCCGCAGCACGACAGCCCGCCCCCGCCGCCCGAGGTGTCGGTGGTGGTCGCCGTGTGCGCGGACGATGATCCCGGCTGGCTGCGCGAAGCGCTCGACAGCGTGCGCGCCCAGACCCTCGCCGCGTGGGAGTGCCTGCTGTGCGCCGACGGAACCCTCACGCCCGCCCTCGACGCGGTGGCGGCCGACTTCCTCCGGGGGGACGCGCGGTTCCGGCGTGTGGACGGCGCGCGGCGCGGCGGCCCCGGCGCGGCGCGGAATCTCGGTCTGGCGGCGGCCCGCGGGCGGTTCATCGCGGTGCTCGACGCCGACGACCTTGCCGCGCCGGAGCGCCTGCGGCGGCAGATGGACCGCATGACGGGGCCGGACGCCCCGGACGCGCTGGGGACGTGGTGCGTGGTGGTGGGCCCGGACGGCGTGGAGACCGGCGAGCGCCGCACGCCCACGGGCCCGGAAACGCTCCTGCGGGAACTGCCCCGCGCGAACCCGCTGGTCCACTCGTCCGTCATGCTGCGCGCCGACGCCGCGCGCGCGGCGGGCGGCTGGCCGGAGGACATTCCCTTCGCCGAGGACTACGCGCTCTGGGTGCGCCTTGCCGCCCGCGGCGGGCGGCTGGACAATCTGCCCGAGCCCCTCTGCCGTTACCGCGCGGGCCGCGTCGCCAAACCCCACGGCGGCGGCCTGCGCCGCTTCCGCGCCGTGTGGCGCGTGCGGCGCGAGGCCCTGCGCCTGGGGCCCGCGCCCGAAAGGTGGGCGCGCCTGCCCGAAGCCCTCGCGCTGTCCCTGGCGCAGCTGCTCCCCGGGGGGATCCTTGGCCGTCTGCGCGCCCGCCTGCGCGGGGAAAGGCGCGCCCCGTGACGCCGCCCTTCCTGCTGGGCATCGCGGGGCCGTCCTGCTCCGGCAAGAGCACCCTCGCCCATGAGACGGCCCGCGCCTTCGCGGACCTGAACCCTTTGGTGCTCTCCCTCG
>JAKPUV010001342.1 GCA_029554925.1 Candidatus Hydrogenedentota bacterium
CGCCTTGTCGATCATCGCGAAGTCTATCGCCTTCGCCTTGCCCGACTTCGACAGAACCTTCGTGATCGCGCTCGTGAGCGTCGTCTTGCCGTGGTCCACGTGACCGATCGTCCCCACGTTCACATGCGTCTTGTTCCGTACGAATTTTTCCTTGGCCATGATTCACCTCGATCTTCCCGGGGCCGCCCCCGGCGCCTTTGAGTGTTATGTCTCGGGGCGCGCCGCCCGGCGCCGCCCAACACACGCTGAAAAATGGAGCCCACGATCAGAATCGAACTGATGACCCCTTCCTTACCATGGAAGTGCTCTACCGACTGAGCTACGCGGGCCTCCGAAACCAAAAATGCCAGAAAATGGAGCGGGAAACGAGGCTCGAACTCGCGACCCTCAGCTTGGAAGGCTGACGCTCTACCAACTGAGCTATTCCCGCCCCGCAAACCCAACGGGCGCCACGCGGTCCGGAAAACCGCCGCAACGCCGAAACGTTTCAAAAAATGGTGGTGGGAGTTGGATTCGAACCAACGTAGGCGCTAGCCAACGGGTTTACAGCCCGTCCCCTTTAGCCACTCGGGCATCCCACCACAGGGATGCCGGCCCCGTCGGACCGGCCTGAAAGGTTACCACTTCAACTGTCAGCGTTTCCAATTCTGGAGCTGGCGAAGGGAATCGAACCCCCGACCTGCTGATTACAAGTCAGCTGCTCTACCTACTGAGCTACGCCAGCGTCGGAACCGACTGGAACAAAGACCGCCCGCCAGAAGCGGGCGATCGGGGAAAATGTAGCAGAAAACCGCCGGTCGTTTCAAGTTCCGCGCGCCGCCCGCGGCGGCCGCCTCCCTCAGCCGTCCCGGCGCCGCCTGGAAAACGCGCCCAGTGTCAAAAGGGCCAAACCCGGCACAAACAGGCCGTCCGCCGAAACCGGCGCCGATTTGTCCTTTCCGCAGCCGTTGCAGCCCTTGCCGTCGTCGGGTTCCCCCTCGCCCTCGCCCTCGGGCTGGCCTTCACCCTCCCCCTCTTCGCCCTCGCCTTCGCCCTCCTCGCCCTCCACTTCGCCCTCGCCCTCGGGGCGGACGGGGGAAAGGGGGACGCTTGCGGAGACCGGCGCCCCCCCCGCAACAGTCACCGCCTTCTGGCCGGGGTTCCGGTCCAGGGCGTTGACCACGAGGGTGTAGGTCCCGGGGGCCACGGCGGCAAAGGTGTAGACGCCGGAGGTGTTCGCGGTGACGGGGGTGTAGGGGCTGCCCTGCAGGGTGACTGTTGCGCCGGTGACGGGCACCTGGGAGCCCGCCTCGACCACGGAGCA
>JAKPUV010000213.1 GCA_029554925.1 Candidatus Hydrogenedentota bacterium
AGACCGGCCGCTGGACCTCCAGAGACCCCATCGGCCTCGCCGGCGGTGACACCGACCTCTACGCCTACTGCGGGAATGATCCGGTCAACGCCGTGGACCCGAGCGGGCTTTCGGATATCAACTTGCCTGTCAGTCCTTGGGGCCCTGGTGGTTCATATTTTCCGACGTTACCGAGGATTGAGTTTTCTTTTCCGGACCTGCTTGCATGGCACTATGACAGAAACGCCGGACTACCGCCGCCTCCGGCGACTCTAGCAGAGGCTGTGCAACTTGGTTGGTCACTCAGGGATGACGCGCAGGCCGTTTGCCACCAGTTCGCCGGGGAGGCAAATGTTGTGGCCGAAGGGCCGGGTGGACGAGAGGCGGTCTACAACAGGATTACCGAGACATTGGTTACCACACCCGAGAATGCCGGCTCCTACAACTATGTGGCACCAAGTGGATTGCTGGGAAAGGCTGGGCATGGGTGTGCCGATGTTCTTCCGTGGATCCTTCTTGGAAACAGCAGGGAAGATACGACTTCGATTCTCGACAGATGTCAGGCGTTTCTAAGTGGCATAACCTTCAATTTCAATAGGAGGCGCATGCAGGAAAATTCATCCTGCGTGGCCCTATGAATCAACAAGAATCGCCACCTTAGTTGTTCTTACATGTAGGGGATCTTGGCAATGCCTGTATTTAGACCACAAGAAGGACTGGGAGCTGGATGATGAATAAGGAACAGAAGATTGTCTCGTGCGGATGCATTTCTATTCTCGGAGTGATTGTGCTATTACTTATGGCTGTTCTTGTGTTTACCCTTCTGATTTCTCCATACACCGTATCTTATGTATTTGAGGGGCCGGGCAGAGTCGAAAGATCATGGGGAACCACAATGGTTCATTTTGGCAACTCGACGCATACTGTTGGATTCAACAGGAATGTTTCTGGAGCTCCCTATGAAATACTGGTGTTTTCTAATCCAGTATGTAATGGGGCTGCAGCACCCATCCGGCTTATTTCTGCCAGAATCATAGACTTGCATGATGAAAGCACTCTCTGGAGTGATAACACGATCAAGAAAAAGGAGCCATTTCTTGATGGGCATGTGAATCATATGTCGATGAGGTATTCCAATGTCTCAATTCCTCACCGGGACATTATCTTGGAGCTATCAGTGTCTGTTCTATGCGGAGAGGGATGGGTGGATGAGTTGCTGAAGTTCCCCATGAGGGGCGTGGTGAAGAAAGGAAGAGTGATGGTTGCTGTGTAGCCACTCTTCCCGATGTGAGCATGCCATCTGAAGTGAGTTGCCACTGCGGGCGGGTGCCTGTCGCTCAGGTGTGGGGCGGGGTGAACACGCAGCTGCTTGCCGTCAATCTCCGCGTCGGATCAGGTGGTGGCCCGGTTCGAGTATGCGGGCGGGCGGACGCATCCCGCCTTCAGGTCCTCTCTCACAATAGACGCGCGACAGACCGGCCATCACTCCTCGGGAAAGGACCGGGTGTCGCGCTGAATACGGATGCGGTGAAGCTGGAGTCCTGCATACCCGCCAAGGAACAGGAACGCGGCCGAGAGCGTAATCCCCGCCCAAATTTCGAGCTGACGCAATACCTGGCATATCTCACCCACCACCACGGCCACCACGAAAATCTCGAACCAAAAAGCGGCACGGGCCATCCTGCTCCCCTGACCAAGAAGCGGCATCCATGGAAAGTTCACCCAATGGCGTGCGGAGAACCGGAGGCGCTCCGACAAGAGATTGCCGCGCCGGCCGGGGCGGCCTCCTGCCAATGAAGTAAGTCGGCGAGAACGCCCGCAAAGTAGACGCGCCATCTTGGCGCGTTCTTTGGGCCAACGAAAACCCCAAGAACGCGCCAAGATGGCGTGTCTATGTTTACGGCCCTCCTGCAACCCTCAGGTCATTGGCAGGATTCCCGCCCGGGGGCGGGAATGTCATTGAAGAAAGGGGGCCTGTGGCAGACAGGAATGTCTGCCTCACCCTATGTGGGGCAGACATTCCTGTCTGCCCTTTGGACCAGAATCGTGTCCGGCGGCCCGTCTCAGACGCGCTCGACGTAGGCGCCGGTGCGGGTGTCCACCTTGATGGTGTCGCCCTCGTTGATGAAGAGGGGGACCTGGACGACGGCGCCGGTCTCGAGGGTGGCGGGCTTGGTGGCGCCGGAGGACCGGTCCCCCTGCACGCCGGGGTCCGACTTGGTGATGGTGAGCACCACATGGGAGGGAACGGTCACGGAGATGACCTTCTCGCGGTGAAACATCAGCGTGGCGTTGGTGTTTTCCTTCATCCACTTGGCGACGTCGCCCACGACGCCGGGATTCACCGCGAGCTGCTCGAAGGTGTCGTTGTCCATGAAGTGGAACAGGTCGCCGTCGTTGTAGAGGAACTGCCAGGGCTGCTCCTCGAGGCGGGCCTCCTCGAACTTCTCGCCGGAGCGGAAGGTTCGCTCGAGCACGCGCCCCGTGAGGACGTTTTTGAACCGGGTGCGGACGAAGGCGCCGCCCTTGCCGGGCTTGACGTGCTGGAACTCGACGATTTCCATGAGGTCGTTGTCCATTTCGACGACCAGTCCGTTTCTGAAGTCGGCTGTTGAGATCATGGGCGGATTACCTGTAGCTCCTTGGGCAGTTTGTTCAACACGTCGCACCCGTCGGGGGTGACGACGACAAGGTCCTCAATACGCACGCCGCCCCGGCCGGGCAGGTAGATGCCGGGCTCCACCGTCACCGCCATGCCAGGGGCGAGCACAGTGGCCGAATGCTGGTTCAGCCGGGGAAATTCGTGGATTTCGAGGCCGACGCCGTGTCCGGTGCCGTGGCCGAACCGGGGGCCGTATCCGGCCCGCGCGATAATGTCCCGGCAGGCCCGGTCCACCGCCGCGGCGCCCGCGCCGGGCCGCACGGCGGCCAGGCCGGCGAGCTGCGCCTCCAGCACGCAGGCGTAAATGTCCTCAAACCACGCGCCGGGAATACTACCGAAAACGGCGGTGCGAGTCAAGTCGGAGCAGTATCCGTCCACGATGCAGCCGCAGTCCACCAGCACGATGTCGCCCTGTTTCAGGGGGGTGTCGCCCGGTTTTCCGTGGGGAAGGGAGCTGTGCGCGCCGAACAGCACCGTCGTGTCGAAGGAGGCCTTCTGCGCGCCCCGTTTGCGGAATTCGTGCTCCAGCAGCGCCGCCACCTCCCGCTCCGTGACGCCCTCTTTCAGCCGCCGGAAGGCCGTGGACAGCGCGGCCTCGGCGATTTCCGTGGCCCGGCGCATCCGGGCGACCTCTTCGGCGTCCTTGACGGCGCGCAGGGGGTCCGTGAATCCGGGGGCCGCGCGGAGCCGCCCCCCGGCAAAGGCCTTGCGCACGCGCCCGTGGGCCGACACGCTGAGGCGGTCCGGCTCAAAGAGGGCCGACGCGCAGCCCGCCTCCGCGAGGAAGGCGCCGGCGGCGGTTTCGAGGTCGCCGGAGACCTCGCGCACGCGGCATCCTTTCGCCTGGGCCTTCGCCTGCTCGGTGTATCGGAAGTCGCAGAGCAGCGCGGCGGCGCGCGGCGTCACCACCACGGCGGAGGCGCTCCCGTGGAAGCCCGTCAAATAGGCGTTGACCGGCGGGTCCAGGCTGACATAGCCCCCGGCGCGGCGGCCGGCGATGAGGCCGCGCAGGGCGGCGATGCGGTGTTTCATGGCGTCTCCCGGGGTTTGCGGCGTCAGGACAGCCCGTGGGACCAACGCCACTCTTCCAGTTCTCTGGTCTGGCGGTGCACCTGCTCCGCCCGCGCCTCGTTCTCGGCGGCCTCGGCTTCGCGCCCGGCGGCGCGCAGCAGCCCGGCCGACTCGCGCAGGGCCCAGGCGTAATCGTGCCCGTACAGGGGGATGATCGGGCTCAGGCGGTGGGCCCGCGCGTGCTCCGCGAGGACCTCCAGCACCGTTTCCAGCCGTGGCGTGGCGTCGTCGTTCATGGCAAGGTAGAAAAGGGCCTCCGCGCGCGCGCGGGCCATTTCGGCGCTATGCGGGGCCAGTTCCGCGACGCGGTCGGCCCAGTGGCGGTAGCGTACCGTCCAGTCCGGACGCCGGGGCAGCCAGTCTTTGCCCAGGTGCGGGGTCCGCACGACCAGGCCGTAGCACCGGAGCAGGTGGTAGGCCAGGCGCTGGTTGCGGGGCCAGCGCGCGGCCTCCGCCTCCAGCCAGCCAATCTGATCCAGCATCCCCTGCAACCCGCAGGAGCGCGCCCGGAAGGGCCGGCGGACCAGCAGCACGGCGTCCAGCCCGGGCGCCTCGTCCGGCGGCAGGCGCCGATAGGACCCCTGCACGCCGGGCACGGGCGCGTAGAAGTCTCCCGTCTCCGCCCACGCCCGAATGTCCGGATTGAGGGTCAGGGCGTCCACCAGCCGCACCTGCGGCGGCCTCTGTTCGCGCGGCTTTTCCGTGATGATCGCGTCTATCACCTCGCCGATCTCCGCCAGACAGTACCCCGCCGTCTGGTACATGCGCATCAGCTCCTTGTCTTCGCCCACGCTCACGAAACTCATGCGGCCCAGGCTCAGCTCCTGAAGGTAGATGCGCGACGCGACGCCCAGCGCCCCCGCCATCACCACCAGCAGCGCGACCGCCGCCGCCCGCCGCGCCCCCGCCGAAAACCAGGACTTGCCGCCGCCACCGGCCCCCGCCCAGAGCAGCCCCGCCGCCACGAAAAAGGGCATGGCCAGCGAGGGGTTGGAAAAGTGGATGTCGAGGCCCGCGTGGAGGCAGAACGCCGCCACGGCGGTGAAAAGCCCCAGAGCCGCCCACCGCGCCCCCGCGTCGGGCGCGCGGCGCACGCCCCGCACGGCGCGCACGGCCAGCACGACGGAAAACGCCAGGAAGAGCAGCCCCCCCGCGAGCCCCGTCTCGACGAAGGGCTGGAGGAAGGCGTTGTGCGCCTCGCGCACGTCGCCCGCGCCGAGGTACTGGTACTGGGGGTAGGCGGCGTGGAAGTTGCCCAGCCCCACGCCCAGGAGCGGGTTGGCCGCGAAGATCCTCGCCGCCACCTTCCAGTAGGTGAGCCGGATGTGGAAGGACGAGGTGTCCCGCAGGTCCTCCACCCCCAGGGCAACGCCCTCCTGCACGATGGCGGGGGCCCCGGCCGCCGCGCCGTCCTGCGCCAGGGTCTCCGGCCCAAGAAGCACCCAGGCCGCCCCGCACAGCGCCACGGCCCACGCCGCCGCCCGCGCCGCCCGGCGCGCCGCCGGCCGCGGCCCGTCCTTCGGCAGGAAGGCCAGCACGGCCGCCGCCAGGCCCGCGGCGGCCAGCGCCGCCATGGCCCCGCGCGTGTAGGTCATCCACAGCGCAGCCAGCGTCACGGCCAGCAGGACGGGGTGCGCCCACAGCGCCGCCCGCCCCAGGGTGTGCGCGAGGCCGCCGCGCAGCATCGCGCGGTGGACCAGCACCGCCGGGCCGGCCCCCGCCAGCGCCGCCGCCGCCGCCAGGGCGGGCAGTGAGCCGTACCAGGCGGAAACGGGGACGAAGGTCCCGCGGAAATGCAGGGTGAAGAGGGTCAGGCCCGCCACGGCGGTCCAGACCGCCAGCGCGGCGGCGAGGGCCTCCCACCGGCCCGCGCCGGGCCCCGCGGCCCCGCGCCGGTTCCGCCACGCCTCCGCCCAGCCGGAAACCATCAGGGGGACGCCGAGCAGCAGGAAGCCGGCGAGGCTGTTGGGGAAGAGCAGGGTGCCGAAGGCGCGGCTCCGGTTGAGGCGTCGCGCGAGCTCCGGCGTGATGGTGTCGGTGTTGAAGTACTGCCGCAGGACCTCGGGGTCCTGCACGGCCTTGCGCGCCTCGGGCAGGAGATAGTGGAAGTGCAGGATGGCGTACCACGCCTCCAGAAAGACCGCCGCCAGCAGCGCGCCGACCACCAGCCGCCGCGCGGCGGGGCTTCCCGCGCAGTTCGCCGACAGCAGGAACAGCAGCAGGTAGCTCAGCCAGAGCAGGAGCTGGCGCGCCGTGTTGTCGGCCTGCCAGGTGGTCCACAGCCCCAGGGCGGCCACGGCGACAAAGCCCGCCAGCGGCGCGGCCGCCGCGGCCCCCCGCCACGCCCCCCCGCGGAGGGCCGAGCGCACCAGCCAGAACGCGGACACGATGAAGACGCCCGCGACGAAGTAGAGGTTGGCCACGGGGTAGGTGTAGCCGTCAATCCACGGGCGGAACAGGAGCAGCAGGGCGACGCCCGCCGAGGGGTGGACGATGCCGGCCATCACAACGGCGCCCAGGCCCCACACCACGGCGGCGAGGCCGAACTCGCCCGGGGGGATCATCTGCGGGTTGTAGACGCCGACCCACCCGGCGAGCATGGTCTTGACGGGGCCCAGCAGGTTGAAGGAGGCCGCCACGAACAGCATGAAGCCCAGGCAGACAATGCACCCCGCCATCACCGCCGCCGTGTGGGGGGTGGCGAAGTCCTCCGGCCATTCCGCCCGCCAGTCCCGGGCTGCCGCCGCGGGTTTCGCCGCGCCCGGCGCGGAGGCTGTCTTCTGGCTCATAAGTCCCCCCTCCCGTTGTCCCCCGCCTTCATCAGCAGCACGATGAGCATGAACACGCCCGCCGACTGCGCGAGGATGATGAGCGTGCCGTGGGTGTCCAGCCGGGGCAG
Organism: Candidatus Hydrogenedentota bacterium; assembly: GCA_029554925.1. Taxonomy (GTDB): domain Bacteria; phylum Hydrogenedentota; class Hydrogenedentia; order Hydrogenedentales; family CAITNO01; genus JAAYBR01. The sequence goes on from JAKPUV010000213.1 coordinate 6,612, forward strand.
CAGCGCGCCGCCCAGCCCGACCACCGCCGCCACAAAGTAAATGAACCACACGGCGGAGGCCTTGCTCATGCCCGCCTTCACCAGCCGGTGCGAAAAGTGCCGCTTGTCGCCCAGGAAGATCGAGTCTCCGCAGCGCCAGCGGATCCAGACCACGCTGAAGGTGTCGAACAGCGGCACGCTCAGCGCCAGCAGCGGCGCGGCCACGGCCACGCGCGACCCCGCGCCCTCGATGTGGAAGGTGCCCACCACGGAGATGGTCGCCAGGAAGTACCCGTTGAACATGGCGCCGCAGTCGCCCATGAAGATGCGGGCCGGCGGCAGGTTGTGCCAGAGGAACCCCCCCACGGCGCCCATGAACACCACCAGGAGGATGCGGGCCATGTGCTCGTCGGCGAAGGGCTGGATGCAGAGATAGAACGTGGCCGCGGAAATCACCGCCACCCCCCCGCTCAGGCCGTCCATGTTGTCCAGCAGGTTCATGCTGTTGATCACCAGCAC
>JAKPUV010000238.1 GCA_029554925.1 Candidatus Hydrogenedentota bacterium
CGCGCCGATGGACACCGCCATCAGCAGTCCCAGCCCGGCCTCGTGGTACCGCAGGTGAAGCAGCGCGGAAAGGGACCGGCTGTGCAGGATGCGCCCCACTTCGGGGCTGTGGCGCAGGAGCACCGGCGCGGTCAGCAGCACGAGGGTCAGGAAGACCAGGGTGAGATAGCCACGCAGGTACCCATGCTGGATCACCCGCGTCTGCGCGCCCGCCGTCCACACCATCCCCCGCATCCCGGCGTTCCAGAGGTTCTCCGGCTCCCCCGGCGACAGCAGCCGGAACCCGCCGAGGAGTTCCCGGATCCGGTCCCGCGCGAAGAACAGGCCCAGCCCGACGACGAGGGTGGCCGCGCTCAGGCCCAGCACCAGCCCGCCGTGCGCGGCGTGTCCGGAGGGGGTCAGGGATTCCCCCAGCACGCCCGCCGCCGCGGGCAGCAGCAGCGCGCGGTCGAGCATCCCCGGCGCGAGCCCGAAGGCCAGCGACCCCGCCGCCAGCACCAGGGGAGGAAGCCACAGGGACGGAGACGGCTCATGGGCGTGCTTCGGCGTGTCGAGGGGGCGCCCCACGAAGGGGCGCACGCCCACCGCCAGCGCGACCAGCACAAAGAGCAGCGCGCCCGCAACGGTCACCGCCGCCACGGCGGGCGAGGCCAGCACCGCGGCGTAAACATGCTCCTTCGCCGTGAATCCAAAGAGGGGCGGCGCGCCCGCCATGGACAGGGCGGCCACGGCCGCCGCCACCGCCGTGAGCGGCATGGCCCGGCCCAGTCCGGAGAGCCGCCGCAGGTCGCGCTCCCCCGTGGCGTGGTCCACGGCTCCGCCCACGAGGAAGAGCCCGGCCTTGTACAGCGCATGGGCGAAGAGGAAAGCGACCGCCGCGTGGACCGCCGCCTCGGTGCCGATGCCGAAGAGCAGCATCATGACCCCCAGCGCCGCCACGGTGGAATGGGCGAGCATCCGCTTGATCACCGTCTGCGCCGCCGCCCGCACCCCGCCGTAGAGCAGGGTCGCGCCGCCAAATACAATGAGCCCCGTGTGCCACACGGCGTCGTCCGCGAACACCGGGTGCATCCGCGCCACAAGGTACACGCCCGCCTTCACCATCGTCGAGGAGTGCAGGTAGGCGCTGGCCGGCGTCGGCGCGGCCATGGCGTTCGGCAGCCAGAAATGGAACGGAAACTGGGCCGACTTGGTGAAGGCCCCCAGCAGCAGCAGCACGACCACCGCCACCCGCGCGGGATGCCCGCGCAGCGCCTCCGCCGACGCGGCCATGCCCGACAGGTCCGTGGTGCCCGTGACCCCGGCGAGAATCACCATCCCCGCCAGCAGGGCCAGCCCCCCCGCCGCCGTCACCAGCAGCGCCTGGAGCGCCGCCGCCCGCGAGGTCTCCTCCTCATGGTTGAACCCGATGAGCAGGTACGAGGTGAAGCTGGTCAGCTCCCAGAAGATGAAGAGGAGGTAGAGGTTGTCCGCCAGCACGAGGCCGAGCATGGACGCCATGAACGCGAAGAGGTAGAGGAACCAGCGGCCCAGGAACGGGTGGCCTGAAAGATAGCCGCCGGAATACACCGTCACCAGCGCGCCGATGCCGGAAATGAGCAGCGCGAAAAGCAGGGAAAGTCCGTCGGCGCGAAAGGCCAGGCTCACGCCCAGCTCTGGGGCCCAGTCCAGGGTGGACACCGCGCCCCCCTCCGCCAGCAGCCGCAGGAAGTACAGGAACAGCCCCGCCGGAAGCGCCGCAAGGATCCACCCGGCCCGTTTGCCCGCCGCGCCGCACACCGCGGGCGCAAGCAGGGCCCCCGCGAATCCGGACATGACAGAAATCAGCATACGCCTCCTGTGCAGCCTTGACCTGGGGGTTTCCCCGAAGAATTCCTAAGTGTCCCGCTCTTTATAACATAGACGGAGGGCAAGTTCTATTCCCCGGACTCCCGGGCATACGGGGAGCACGGACAGCGTCGGGCGGAACCCTGTCCGCTTCGTCGACCTCGTCGACCTCGTCGACCCCGTCCACCCAGTCCACCCCGTCCACCCCGTCCACATCCAGTGCCCCCTGTCCGCCGATTCGGGGTATAATCAGGCGCATTCATCCGACATTCCCGGAGACCGGCCCATGGAAGAGACCCCCCGCACCGACACTCCCGACGCCGTGGAACCGCAGCCCCCCGCCCCGGAATCCACGCGCCCGAAGGCGCCCGAGGCCGAGGTGTTCCAGGGCGTGCAGGCCGCCGTGGCCGCCGTGCTGGTGGGCGTGGCCGCGCTGCTGGTCCAGTTCTCCGCCGTGCATGTCCCCTTTCACGGTTCCGGCGACGACCTCCTCTGCGACACCCCGGCGGCCCACGCGCTCCTCACCGCGCCGTCGGCCTTCCCCATGCTGCCCGACGCGCCCCTCACGGTGATGGGCCTGGCCGCCGCGTGGCAGGCCGGCGGCGGAAGCGCGGGCACCGTCCGCGCCCTCGGCCTGCTGGCGCATGTGCTGGCGGCGGTGGGCGTTTTCCTGCTGGCCCGCCGGGGACGCCGCCCCGGCTCGGGCGAGGGGGTCGCCCTGGGCACAGCCCTGCTCTTCGCCCTTTCCCCCGCCGCCGCGGGCGCGCTCTCCACCGCGCCGGGGCTGGCCCCCGTGCTGGGCGCGGCGCTGGCCGTGTGGGCGCTGTTGTGCCTGGACCGCATGTGCGCGGGGGAGGGCCGCCTGGCCCCCGCCCTGGCCGTGATCCTGGGCGCGGCCGCCTGCGCCGCCGACGCCACCGCCGCCCTGTTCCTGGTCGCCGCGCTGACGGCGTCCCTGCCCGCCCTCCGCCACCGCGCGGGCCAGCTGGGGGTTGCCGCCCTGCTGGCGGCCCTGTGCGTCACTGCGGGCGCGGCCGCCCGCCTGGCCGCCGGCGCCGCCCTCCCCGAGGCCCTCGCGCGCGCCGCGGGCATCGCCGGAGCCGACCCCGCCCTCGCCGCCTACTACGCCTGGGCCGTGGCGGCCCTCGCGCTGGCGGCGGTGCTCGGCCGCCTGCCCCTGGGCGCGCCGCGCGCCGCCCTCGCGGCGGCCGCGGGCGTTGGGGCCCTGGTGCTCGGAACCTTCAGTTTCCTCGACCTCGCGGCGCGGCAGAACGCCGAAGCCGCGCTCCTCGCCGCCGCCGAAGCCGCGCCGGACCGGGCCGAAACCTGGGTGTCCCTCGCGCGTTACTGCGCGCGGCAGGCCGCGGCCGACGGCCTCGCCGAC
>JAKPUV010000239.1 GCA_029554925.1 Candidatus Hydrogenedentota bacterium
GCCCGCCGCCCCGCGCACGGTGAAAAAGGGCACGGCGGAAAGGTTCTCACCCAGGTTGATGAAGTATTCGCCCGGCGCGGCGGGGCGGATTTCCGCCGGGCGCAGGGTGCGCAGCACCTTGACCGGCGGCGCCTCGGACAGGCGGAGTGCGCCGCCCGGACCCTCCGTCTCCTTCGCCGCCGCCCAGGCGGCGTCGTCATAGCCGGGGGCGTCCCAGCCGGGGCGCTCGCGGCGGGCGTCATAGTCCTCGCCGCCGTAGATGCAGGTGAAGGTGACGGGGCTGTCCGCCGCGCGCCAGGAGCTGTCTGTGAAGATTCCCTGCGACGTGCCGTCGGCGTAGAGGATCTCCAGTTGCAGGAGGAGTTTCTGGGGGCCGAAACTGCCCGTGAACTTGGTGTAGCGGCCGCCGGGCACGTTGTACATGCCGTTGCCGAGCATCACGCCGACAACGTTCTCCCCCGGACGCAGTTGCGCCGTCACGTCGAAGGGGACGTAGAGGCAGGTCTTCTTGTAGTTGCTCCAGCCGGGGTCCAGGAAATGGTCCCCCGCCTTTGCGCCGTTCACGGAGCACTCAAACTGGCCCAGCCCGCAGACAAAGGCCACGGCCCGCGCCACCGGCTTGTCCTGCACGGTGAAGGACCTGCGGAACATCGAGGAGGCCCAGCCGTCGTCGGGCGCGGTGATCCACTTCGCCCACCACGCCTCCTTGATCGGCGCCAGGCCCGCACCCCACACGGCGGGTTCGCTCCAGTCCGTGGGGGTGTCAGAGGATCCCCAGACACGCACGCGCCAGTGAACCTGGCGGAACGGGGCCGATAACCCGGGGAAGGGCACCCGCTGCGCGTCGCCCGCCGCCCTGAACGGATCCCAGAGCGGCTGGGGCGCGCGAATGGTGTGACGGCCGTCCTGCGCGTCCTTCTCTATCTTCCCCGAATCCCACAGGTCCGGCTCGCCGCGCAGCAGCGCCTCCCGTGAAGACGCCGCCTGCACCTGCCACGCCGTCTGCGCGAACTGGCTTTCCGGGGAAAAACTCCACGACAGCACCGGATGGAGCTCATCCACCGCGACCGGGTCCACCATCCCCTCGCACTCCAGCCGTTCCGGCCGGATATCCCCCCCGGCGGCGAAAAAGGACAGCCCTGTCATCAGCGTCAACAGCAGCAAGAACGATCCAGCGCGCATGGCAGGCATCCCCGTGGTTGCGTTGTCAAAAACCCGGGGAGGATTGTGGTCCGCGCCGGACGGGCAATGCAAGCAGGCGGGCGATATGGACGCTATGGACAGAATGGACAGTATGGACAGGGGAAGAAACCTGCGCTTCCGTCCATGCCGTCCATGTCGTCCATCGCGCGGCGCGCCCGGGGGCTGCGGCGTCTTTTCCGCGTCCGCGCGGGGTCGGCGAAGTTGCGCGGTTCCGGGGGCGTGTGGTACGATAACGGCGGTTGGGGCGGCTAGCTCAGTTGGTTAGAGCGCTGCTTTCACACGGCAGAGGCCACTGGTTCGAGTCCAGTGCCGCCCACCATATTCTTTCCCTTTTTCCAGGCCTTTGGGGCGGCGCGCGGCCCGATCTCCTTCCGGCGTCCGGCGTCCCGCTGAAACAAGCTGCAGGCGCGGCCGGGCCCTGTGCGTCTCCGGGGGTTTCGGGGCATCCGCCCGCGCCGGTGCACTCCAAAGGGAGGCGCGTCATGGCCGAGCCCGAACTGAAGATTCAGACGCCCTGGGAGGAAATCCGCGACTGCATCGGACGGAACGACCCCGCCGGCCTGACGGAAACCCTGGACCGCATCCCCTCGAGCGACGTGGCGCGCGCGTTGGCGCGCCTGGACGATGAGGAGCGGATGCGGGTCTTCCAGATGCTGGACCCGGAGGACGCGGCGGACGTCATCGAGGAGCTGGAGGATTCCCAGGGCGCGGACATCCTGGAGGACCTGCCGGCGCACGAGGCGGCCCCGATCCTGGACGCGATGGAGAGCGACCGGCGCGCGGACATCGTGGGGGAGCTGGAGGAGGAGGACGCCGAGGAAATCCTGAGCCGCATGGATCCGGAGGAGGCCCAGGACGTGCGCGAGCTCCTGCAGCACGACCCGGAGAGCGCGGGCGGCGTCATGATGACGGAGTATCTGGCCTATCCGGGGGACACGGAGGTGGGCACGGTGCTGCGCGAGGTGCGCGAGCAGACCGACGCGGGGGACGAGGTGGGCCTGCCGTACGCGTACATCCTCTCGGAGACCGGCAAGCTGGCCGGGGTGCTCTCGCTGCGGGAGGCGCTGATGGCGCCCGCCACGAAGCGGGTGAAAGACCTCATGATCCCGAACCCGGTGTACGTGTTCACGGACACGGGGCTCCAGGAGCTGGACGACATTTTCGAGCGGTACCCCTTCTGGGCGCTGCCCGTGACGGACGAGCACGGGGTGCTGGAGGGCGTGGTGCGGCGGGTGGACCTGGAGGAGGCCTGGAGCGAGGCGCAGGGCCGCAGCTTCCTGCGGTTCAGCGGCATCGTGAGCGGCGACGAGCTGCGGTCCATGCCCCTGTGGGAGCGCAGTCGCAGGCGGCTCTCCTGGCTCTTCGTCAACCTGCTCCTGAGCGGGGTGGCGGCGAGCGTGGTGCTGGCCTACCAGAAAACCATTGACAGCGTGTTCCTGCTGGTCTTCTTCATGCCGGTCATCGCGAACATCAGCGGGTGCAACGGGAACCAGGCGGTGGCGGTGAGCATCCGCGAGCTGGCGCTGGGGCTCATCAAGCCCGAGGACTTCTTCCACGTGTGGATGAAGGAGCTTTTCGTGGGGCTCATCAACGGCGCCTCGCTGGGCGCGGTGCTGGGGGTGGTGGCGGTGGTCTTCGGCGGGGGCTCGCCCATGCTGGGGCTGGTGGTGGGCCTGGCCTTCTTCCTCAACATCCTCGTGGCGGTGTCGCTGGGGGGCCTCATCCCCCTGCTGCTGCGCCGGTTCAAGATTGACCCGGCCCTGGGCGCGCCGCCCATTCTCACCACGATCACGGACATGTGCGGGTTCATGCTGGTGCTCGGCCTCGCGAGCATCGCCCTTGCAACGGGCCTCCTGTAGGCGTATCCTTCGGGCAAACACAGCCCCGGAGGACGCTTCCATGACCGCGACACGCCGCCTTTCCGCCCTGGCCCTGCTCCTGGCCGCCCTTCCCGCCTTCGCGCAGGATTCCCCCCCGGAGCGCGCCGCGCGCACCGAATGGTTCCGCGACGCGGGCTTCGGCCTCTTCGTCCACTACCTCGCGGGCATCCAGAACAACGCGGACTCCGTGCTGAGCCTGGGCAAGCAGACGGACTGGGACGCCTGCGTGCGGGAATTCGACACGGAACGCTTCGCCGACGCGGCCGCGGAGGCGGGGGCGGGCTATGTCATCTTCACGGTGATGCAGGTGTCGCGGTTCATGATCGCGCCGAACGCGACCTTCGACCGGATTTCGGGATACCAACCCGGGGAAGCCTGCGCCACGCGCGACCTGATCGCGGACCTGGCGGCATCGCTGGGGAAGCGGAACATCCGGCTGATGCTCTACTACACCGGGGACGGCCCCCGGGCCGACGAGAAGGCGGGGCCGGCTTTCGGGTGCGCCGAGAAGCCAGGCATGGACTTCGTGAAGAAGTGGGCGGACGTCTTCCGCGAGTACGGCGAGCGCTACGGCGACCAGGTGGCGGGGGTGTGGACCGACGGCTGCTACCAGTGGCTGGGCTACGACGAGGAGCGGCTGGCCGTGCTGGCGGAGGGGCTGCGGGCGGGGCATCCGGACCGGATCATCGCGTTCAACCCGGGGGTGGACCCGGTCATCCGCGCGTACAGCGCCCACGAAGACTACACCTGCGGGGAGCAAAACCGCTTCTACGAGACCCCGGCGGCGCGCTTCCTCAACGGGGAGCAGTGGCACATCCTCTCGTTCCTCAGCGGCGCCTGGTGGGGCGAGCCGGGGCTGGGCTACAAGAAGGCCGAGTTCGTGGACTATGTCCGCCAGGTCACGGAGCGGGGTGGTGTGGTGTCGGTGGATGTGGCGCTCTTCCGCGACGGGTCACTGGACAAGTCGCAGGTGGAGATGCTCAAGGCGGTTCGGAAGGCCCTGAACGAGCCGGCGGCGGCCGCGGCCCCCGTGCCGCCGGGCAACCTCGCATGGCGGAAGCAGTCACGGCTGCTCTCGCTGGACGGCGCCCGGACGCTGGGGCCGAGCTGTGAGACCCAGTTCGCCCGGCTGGGCGTGGACGGAAACCCCGAGACCTGCGCCCAGGCCGCCGGGGAGTACGCGTGGACCTATGAGGCGGACCTCGTGGACACGGTGGCGGTCCGCCGGGTGCGCGCGACCTTTGCGAAGAAAGGCTATCCCACGGTCTGCGAAGTGCGCCTGTCCGCCGACGGACGGCACTGGAAAACCGTCCACCGCGCCGAAAACCACGATGGCGCCCCCCTGAAAATCGTGCTGGACACCTCAGAGCAGGCCCGCTACGTGCGCGTGTGCGCGGAGAAGCCCGACGGTCCCGGCCAGCCCGGCGGCCAGATGGCCGTGGCCGAGCTGGAAGTCCACGCGGACGGCTCCTAACGTAAAGACGCGGACGCGGAGCGGAGCTCCTTGGAGTGCGGCAGCGTGCCGCAGCCTTTCCTCCCGCAGGCTCGCCTGCGGGCCGCCACGGCGAAGTGAAACGACGGCCTTGGAACTCGGGCAGGGGAAACGGGTATCCACGGGGAGGGAAACCGTATCCTGCGTCCGCAGGTCTTACGGCAGGCAGGTCGTGTCCCCATTCATAACCGTCTCTTGGGAGTCCCGCACATGAAGCCCTCGTATCTTCTCCGCTGTGTTCTGGCTGTTCTTGTCCTGTTTATTACGGCGGCGGCCGCGCAGGCCGGCGCGCCCGTGCGCACGGCGCTGGACGACTATGTGGAGAAGCCGGACGCCTCCTACGGCTGGTCGCTGCGCAGCACTTCCCCGGTGTACGGGCTGGGCGGCGTGGGGCCGCAGACGGGCACCCTCCACATCCTCAACATGACGTCGCAGACGTGGCGGACCTCGGCGGACTTTGCGGCGACGAGCCCGAACAAGGAGCTGTGGCGGCATTTTCTGCACATTGTGGTGCCGTTCAACGCGGACCCCAACACGTGCATGCTGATCATCGAGGGGGGCAGCAACCGGACCACGCCGGATGATGTGAGCGAGTACGGGTTCGTGGCGTCGTTCCTGGGGTGCAGCATTGCCTACCTCCAGTTCATCCCGAACGAGCCGGTGCGTTTCGTTGGGGAGTCCTCGAACCGCTCCGAGGACAGTATCATCTCGTACACCTACGACAAGTATCTGGACCTGTACACGGGCGCGGGGCCGCACCCGGACCCGGAGTGGCCGCTGCTGCTGCCCATGACCAAGGCGGCGGTCAAGGCCATGGACGCCGTGCAGGAGTTCACGCAGCAGAACACATCCCTCACCCTGGACCGGTTCGTCGTGGGCGGGGCGTCGAAGCGGGGCTGGACCACCTGGCTCACCGCGGCGGCGGACCCCCAGCGGCGGGTCGTGGGCATCGTTCCCATCGTGATAGACGTGCTGAACATGAACAAGCAGATCACGCACCACAAGAACGCCTACAGCGGCTACCCGCTGAACGACCCCGCCCATTACATCCAGGGCGGCTACTCCACGGCGGTGAGGGACTACACGAACCTGGGCGTCTTTGACCGGCTCAACACGGACGCGGGGCGCGACCTGGCGCGGATTGTGGACCCCTTCACGTACCGCGACCGCCTGACCATGCCCAAGCTCATCATGAACAGCACGGGCGACCAGTTCTTCCTCTCCGACGGCATCAAGTTCTATTTCGACTACCTGCCGGGGGTCAACCGGGTGATGTACCTGCCGAACACCGACCACGGCCTCGGCATTGACACCTCCAACCTCGACATGCTCATCGGTTTGATCTCCTTCATCAAAGTGTTCATCCCCAACAGCGGCGTGACCATGCCGGACTTCTCGTGGTCCTTTGAGGAGGACGGCTCCATTCGCGTCGAGACCCGCACCCAACCCTGGGCCGTCAAGGTGTGGCAGGCGCAAAACCCGACGCACCGCGATTTCCGCCTGCAGACCCTCGGGCCGCAGTGGACCTCCACCCCCCTGACGGACCCCGAGGGTGACGGCGTCTACATCGCGCCGCCGGAGACGCCCACCACCGGATGGCGCGGGTTCTTCATCCAGCTCGATTTCGACGGCATCTCGCTCTGCTCCGGCCTGCGCGTCGTGCCGGACACCTATGCCCTTGGCCAGGAGCCGCCCGATGTGAAGGCGCCCTCCTTCGCCAGTCTCACTGCGGAACCCGCCCACGCCCGGGCCGGGCAGGAGGTCACGCTCTCCTTTGGGGCCTCCGAGCCCCTGGGCGCCGCGCCCGAGGTTACGGTGAATGGACGGCCCGCCGTCCTCCTGTCTGAAAACGGGCAGGCCTACACCTTCGCCTTCACCGTTGACCCGGCGGATGCCGAGGGGCCGGCGGCCGTCGTGGTTGAGGGGACCGACCTGTCGGAGAACCCCGGCCAGTCTTCCTTCAACGGCCCCCCCACGGTGGACAACACCGCCGCAGAGGTGCGGAACCTCGTGGTCGCCCCGCCGCTGGTCCGTCCCGGCGACACGGTCTGGATCACCTTTGAGTCCTCCGAACCCCTGCGGGCCGCCCCCGTGGTCCTGCTCGGAGGCGTCGAGGTGTCCGCCGCCCCCGGCAAGGACAACGCGTACACCTATCTCCACGCGGTCACGGGGGACGTCCCCCAGGGCGCGGCCGCGCTGGAAATCCAGATGACCGACCTCGCCGGGAACAGCGGCACGGTCACTGTGCCGAACGCGGTGCAGTTCGCGCCCGGACTGCCTGTGGCCGCCCTGCCGCTCCTGCCCGCGCTGGCGCTTTGCGGAATGGTGCTGTTGCGGCGAAAGGGGCGGAAAACGCTATAATCCGTGCCGTGCGAAACGGCCTGCGGTCCGGACTTGACAAACGGGTTGAAATCTGGCACACTGTGCCGCAGGTGAAAGTTTGTTCAGTATATTTCAACCCGCACGAAGGAGGAAGTCCGATGGCCGCCAACACAGACGACAAGGCAAAAGGGAAGGCGCTGGACATCGCCATCTCCCAGTTGGAGAAGCAGTTCGGCAAGGGCACCATGGTGCGCCTGGGGGATGACTCCTTCCGGGCGGGGGTGCAGTCCATCAGCACGGGCAGTCTTTCGCTCGACATCGCGACGGGCGTGGGCGGCCTTCCCCGCGGCCGCGTGGTGGAGGTGTTCGGGCCGGAGTCGTCGGGCAAGACGACGCTGGCGCTGCATGTGGTGGCCAACGCCCAGCGCGGCGGGGGCATCGCCTGTTTCATTGACGCGGAGCACGCGCTCGACCCGACCTTCGCGCAGAAGATCGGGGTGGACATCAACAACCTGCTGGTCTCGCAGCCGGACACGGCGGAGCAGGCGCTGGAGATCTGCGAGAGCCTCGTGCGCAGCAACGCGGTGGACGTGATCGTGGTGGACTCGGTGGCGGCGCTGGTGCCCAAGGCGGAGGTGGAGGGGGAGATGGGCGACAGCCATGTGGGCCTCCAGGCCCGGCTCATGTCGCAGGCCCTGCGCAAGCTGACGGCCATCATCAGCCGCACGAACACCCTGGTCATCTTCATCAACCAGATCCGCGAGAAGATCGGCGTCATGTTCGGCAGCCCCGAGACGACCACCGGCGGCCGCGCCCTCAAGTTCTACTCCAGCATGCGCCTCGACATCCGGCGCATCGCCGGCCTCAAGGACCGCGAGGAGAACGTGGGCAACCGCGTCCGCGTCAAGGTGGTGAAGAACAAGATGAGCGCGCCCTTCCGCCAGGCGGAGTTTGACATCCTCTTCAATGAGGGCATCAGCATGGAGGGCGACATTCTGGACCTCGCCATCGAGGCCAAGCTGGTCCAGAAGAGCGGCGCCTGGTTCTCCATGAACGGGGAAAACCTGGGGCAGGGCCGCGAGAACACCCGCCAGTTCCTGAAGGACCATCCCGACACCACGGAGCAGCTCCGCCAGAAGCTGCTCGACATGAAGGGCATGCTCTGCGCGGTGCAGCCCGGAGCGGAGGGCGATGACGTTCCGCCCGGAGACTGATCCGCGCGAAGCGGACGCCCCCCCCGGGCGCTGGACGCCCCGGCAGGCCCGCCGCCTGCGCGCCCTGCTGCTGCTGTTGCTGCTGTTCGCGGGCGGGCTGGCCGTTGGGTCCGCCGTGGTCCGCCGCCGTCTGGACGTCCTGCGCGACGATCTCATGGCCGAAGTGAGCCGCCGCGCGGGCGGACGCTTTTCCGTCGGCCGGGTTTCCCTCAGCGGTCTTCGCGGCGTCTCCGTCGAGGAGGTCCGCATGATCTGGGAGCGCGACGGGCTCCGGGCCACCGTGGACCTCCCGCGGGTGGACGTGTATTTCGACTGGTCCGCCCTCGCCGCCGGCACCCTGTCCCCCGGACATGTCCACCTGACCGAGGCCTCCGTGGACGTGGCACTGCCCCCCGCCAGCGGACCGCCCGCGGTCAAGGCGCCCGCCGGCCCTCCCGTGCTGCCTGAACTCCCGCCGCTTTCCTTCCGGGTCAGCGGGGAACGGTGCCGCGCGCGGATTGCGGGGGTGCCCGAAGCCGGGGAAATCGCCCTGGAGGAGGTGGGCTTTGACATTTCCCGCCAGCCCGGGGCGGCGGATTTGCTGGCGCGCCTGTCCGCCCGGCTGGCGGGCGTCTCCGAGGCGCCCCTTGTCGCCGTGGTGCGCTACGCGGGGCCTGACGACTTCAGCCTGCGCGCGGAGACGGGCGTCCTCGCTGTGGAAAAGATCAGCGCCCTCCTTCCGGAGAAGGCGCGCGTGCTCGCGGGGGGGACGGTGACCCCCGTGCTCACCCTGGAAGGCCAGCGCGGCGGCCGCCTGTCCCTGGCCCTGGACGCGGAGATGGAGGCGCTGGACGCGAAGGTCCGGCCCGAATTCATCGCGCCGCTGACGGGAACCCTGGCCGTGCGCGCCGACGCCGACCTGCCGAATCGCGAAATACTGGTCCGAAACGCCCGGCTGGAAACCCCGCAGGCCTCCGGACGCATCACCGGATCCGTGCTGTTCGGGGCGGACGGCCCCGTGCTGGACCTGAAACTCGACGCGGACACGCTGCCGGTGAACGAGGCCGTCACCGCGCTGCTTCCCGAGACCGTGGGGCCGGGCGACCTCTCCGTGGAGTTGGGCGCGCCGCACCGGCTCGCCGTGCATGTCAGCGGTCCCGCGTCCTCGCCGTCCGTGCTGGCCGAGGCGGGCGCCGCCTCCGGAAAGATCGTGTTCAAGCCCACGGACAAGAAACTCCCCGGCGCCTCCCTGGAACTCGGGCAGATCCAGGTCTCCTATGACCTGGCCACCAAAATGCCCGGAGGCATGGTCGCCATCCTGAACGGCGGGCTCCTTTCCCCCTATCAGGGCCTGATGCTCGACCAGCTTTCCGGCTCCGTCCTTCTCGTGGACGGCAAAGTCAAACTGGTCCCCCTGTCGGCGCGCCTGAACGGCCACGCCTTCCTGGGCCGCGCGGAGTACGAAATCGCGAAGCAGACCCTTTCGTTCTCCGCCGACGGCGCGGTGTCCGATCTCGAAAAGTCCGCCCTCCACCACCCCTCGAAGGAGCTGTGGATCTACGGGTCGGCGGCCCTGCGATGCCACGGCACCGCCTCACCAAAGAAGATCGTGGTGGAGGCGTCGGCCGACGCCACGGAGGCGCAGATCGAGATCGAGTGGTGGTTTAGGAAGCCCCGCGGCACCGGCGCGACCATCAAGGCCTTCAAGGCCGAAATCATTCCCCGAAAGAGCATGAAGATCACGGGGGAGGCCTCCATAGACGGCACCCAGCTCAAGGCCGACCTGCTCTACCTCTGGCGCGACGGCAAGTTCAGCAGCGAGCATGTGCGGCTGGACTTCCCCTTCCTGGAGGTCGCCACGGCGGGCAAGTGCATCCGCATTCCCTACCGCGCCTATGGCACCCACGCGAAGGACGGCTATTACGAGGTGGTCCGCGCGGGCACCCGGCCCGACGGCAACATCGCCACCATCGGCGGCGTCTTCGACGACGTCTCCTTCCTGCCCAATGGGTGCCCGTATCCGCTTCACTGCCGGAACGCCAAAGTCGAGGTGACCCTCGACAACGTCCACGAGACCATCCGGACCGGCGTGATCAGCGTCCACGCCGAGAGCGCCGAAGTCCCGGCGCTCAAGGAGAACTGGCTGCTTCCTCTGGAGCCCGAGGACCCCGAATACTACGTCAAGTTTCCCGGCCTGCCCCGGTCCATGAAATACGAGCTTTCCGCCGACGCCATGCAGATGCCCCCCTGGACGGGAAGCCAGTTCAAGGGCACCGTCTACAACGAGGGGGAGAAGACCGGCCTCAGCCATTTCGAGGCCGTGGTGGACGGCGGGCGCCTGGAGGGGTCCTACGACCGGGACAAGAAGACCAACTACTACACCCTTAAGGCGACCTGGGACGGCATCCCCGCGCGCTACGTCATCCGCCATCTGGAACTGCCCGAAATCCTCGACGGCCCCATGTCCGGATGGGTGGACTATTCCATGGACGCCGACGACCCCGCGACCCTTCAGGGCAAGGGAACGTTCCATGTGCGGAACGGAAACTTCGTGCCCGCGACCCTCGCCGCCACCTTCGGGGAGCAGTTTGCGGAGTTCGCCCAGCTCCAGCCCGAGGCCTACGCCTTCACCACCACCAAGTCGGACATCGCCCTCAAGGGCGACCACATCCGCACCGACAACATGCTCGTTGAGCTGCCCGGAATCACCCTGACAGGTTCCGGAACCTGGATCACCGGCGGCGACATTGACTACCGGGTGGATGTGAGCATCACCCCAGACACGGCGGCGGAAATCCCGATTCTGGCGCAGAGTTTCAACATCCAGGGATACCGCATAGCCCAGCGCAACGTTGATCTGGGATTCCAGATCAAGGGGCCGGCCTTCAAGCCGACCAGCCAGCTGGCGGGCATGCCGGACATGGGCGTCACCCTGGTCAGCGGGGCCGCCGAAATGACCAATGAGGCCGTCCGGGTGATTGACCTGCCCCGGCAACTCTTTATCTCCCTGATCAAGACGGGCGGCGGCATTCTAGGGGCCTCGCGCACCGGGGAGACCGGGGCGGCCTCCTCCAGGCGACCTTCATCGCCCTGACGCGGGCGCGGGGCGGGCGTTTCGGTCGGCAGCCACGAGATATGGACCCCGGCTTCGGTCTTGCCCCCATATATGGCGAGAGAGTATACTTTTCACCGGCGTGGCCTGTGCCGCCGCGCCGCGATTTATGAGGATGCGCGTGCGTGGAAATTCGTATTGGAAAGAGTGCGCGGGTGTGCGACGTGTGCGGGCGCGGGTTTTCCCATGAGGAAAAGGTCCGTTCCGTGGCCCGTTTCCAGGAGGGGACCCTCGTCCGGCAGGACTTCTGCATGCAGTGTTTTCTCCCCGAACACACGGAGCAGGCGTTTTCGGCGTGGGTCACGAAATACCTCGACCCCAAAGTCCTGGACCAGCAGCCGCCCGAGCTTTATTCTCCCCTTCAGCAGCTTTTCTTTGACCTTTGCAGCTCCGAGGACCGGGCCGATCTGGCCAAGGCCTATCTTGCGGCGCAACTGCTGCGCCGCATGAAGGTTTTCCGGCTGATCAAGGAGTCCGACGAGGCGGACGGAGAGGTGCGCGTGACGCTGTTCGCCGACCGGGGCGGCAGCCGCCTGATCGAGGTGCGGGACCCCAGCTTCACCTTTGCCGAGCTTGACGCCGCGCGCGCGGCCCTGTTTGCCGCCCTGCGCCGTGAGGATTCGGATGCGCCCGCGCCGGAAGGCGGGGGAGCCGATGCCGCCCCCTCCGAAGACCATCCGGACGGGGAGTGCCCGGAATCCCCCTCGGGAGGGGACGGCGGCGACACCAACGAAAACGGGGAAGGCTGATGGACATCAGAAAAGAGATCAACCCCGCCGACGGCAGCCCGCAGCTGGTGCTTACCTGCGCCAAGGGCGTGGCCGTGGCCTTTGTCTGCGGAACGCTCGCAGTGGTCATGCTCAGTTTCGCCGCCGGGGTCATCCTCGGCCGGGCCACCATCGGGGAGACGGGGGGGGTACCCCTCGTGGCAGCCGAAGGCACGCCGCCGCCCGCGGCGGCCGAGACAGCCCCCACCCCGGATCCGGTCAAAGTGGCGGCCATGGAGACGTACACGCTGCCCGCGAACGCGCAGCCGGTCACTGCCGCCGCCCCGGCGTCCACGTCTCCGGCCGCCCCCGCCGCTGTTGCCCCCGATCCTGCAGCGCCTGCGGCCCCCGCCGCCGCCCCTGCCGTTGCCGCACCCGCGGCGGCGGTGTCCGCCCCCCCGGCGGACGCGCCCCCTGCGGCGGCTGCGGCGGCGCCTCCTGTGTCCGCGTCGGCCGCCCCTGTGATCGCGCCTGAGGCCGCACCGGCGCCGCCTGCGCCGGCCCCGGCCGCCGCCGCCCCGGAGCAGCCCGCCGAGCCCAAGGCAACCCCCTACACCACGGCGTCCAAAAAGCGGGTCACCTCGCTTGCCCCGTTGTCAAGCCAGCGCAACACCTCCTCCGTGCCGGCCGCCGCGCCCAAGCCGCCCGCCCCGGAGACGGCCCCTGTACCCGCGCCGGAGACGGCCCCTGCCGCCGCACCGGCTGCGGTGCCGGAACTCACCCCGGTGGATCCAAAGGACGATGATCCCGCTCTTGTGGCCGCCGCGCCGCCTGCGGCCCCTGCGGTTCCGGCCCCGGCTCCGGCCCCTGCGGCGGCGGCTCCCGCCCCCGCCGCGGCGGCGCCCGCACCGGCCGCCGAGACGGCCTCGGGAAAGTACTGTGTGCAGTTGGGCGCCTTTTCCGGCCCCAACCGCAGCCAGCAGGCGGAGAGCCTCAACAGCTCGGTGCGCAAGAAGCACGGGCTGAAAAGCCAGATTGTGAAATCGGGCGACGACAAGGTGCACCGCGTCGTGGTGTCCGGTTTCGCCGACAAGAAGTCCGCCCTGGACGCCTGCGCGGCGATCCAGAAGAAGCCGGACCTCGGCGGGGCGTTCGTGCGGGAACTGTGACGGGGAACGGGAGTCCGGCATGACGAAGATCGCGATAGTGGGGCCGGGGGCGCTGGGATGCGTTTTCGCCGCGCGGCTTGCCTGCGGCGGCGCACGGGTGTTCTTGGTGGACCACCGCGCCGACCGGGCGGAACTTTTGGCGCGCGAGGGCGTGCGCGTCGAGGAACCCGACGGCACGCTTCTCCACGAGAAGCCGGCCATCGCCACGCAGATTCCCCCCGGCATGGACCTCGTGCTCGTCACCGTGAAGGCCCATGCCACCCGCAGCCTGCGGCTGCCGCCCGACGCGCCCGTGCTCACCCTTCAGAACGGGCTGGGCAACGTGGACACCCTGTGCGGCATGATCGGCAGCGCGCGGGTGCTCGCGGGGGCCACCTCGGAGGCAGCGACCCTGCTGGCGCCGGGGAGCGTGCGCCACGCCGCCGCGGGCGCCACGGTCTTCGGATCCTGGACTTCCTGCCCCGCCGACTCGGCGCTGCGCGCCTTTCAGGAGGCGGGGTTTGACGCGCGGGTCACCGACACCCCCGGACAGGTGGTCTGGGAGAAGGCCGCCATCAACGCGGGCATCAACCCGCTCACCGCGCTGCTGAATGTTCCCAACGGCCGTCTGCTGGAGATCCCGGAGACCCGGGAACTGCTCCGTGACCTGGTCATGGAGGCCGCGAAGGTCGCCTCCACCGAGGGCTACCGGTTCACCCGGAGCCTGCCCGAGGCGGC